>JAIORG010000072.1 GCA_021108255.1 Anaerolineales bacterium
CGAAGGTTATGACCCTGAACTTCTTTATGGAGAGGTTGTTTTCTCTGAAGAGGGGCTAAACATCCCTGTTTTAGCGAAACTGCTGGTTTCAGCGCCGGTGGAAGGCTACGAAGGCATCATTGATGATGCGGGAAATTCCAACCGGGCAGCTACTATGGAGGACCTGGTTGCAGGAAAAGGGTTAGTGCCCTATTTTGAGAATATTGAGGATATCAAAGACTTCTTTTCTACTCCTGGTGGGGAAGATTTGGATTTTGATTGGGATGAATTTGCGGAAATCAAAATGGATTACGAAGAAGGCACTGGTAAATTGTTTTTCTTCATTGCAGATGCGTTAATATACATGGAAGATGAACTGGCAGCTGAGGATTATGTGCCGTACTATAATGTTTTTACCGGATCTGATATGACAACAGAAGATTTTAATGAGTGGATAAAATAAAGCCAGCTTATCAGGTATCCTAAAAGAAGATCCCGATTGGATGGATTTTCGCTGAGGATTTGATATCCAATAAGCAAGGAACAGCGAGCGGGGAAAAGCAATAACAAAGGCAGCAGCAAATTTTATCTTGCTGCTGCCTTGTGTTTAATTAGGCTTTTTTATAAAAAGTGGAAGTTTCACTGTGTTCAGCACGGCGAGGTAGTTTGCGTTCCGACCGGATCGATTGGAATGGAGGAATTCAGTGACTCCAACTCCCAGCGCAAAGATTGATATTTTTGGTTATAATAGACTTCCCAACGAGAACGCCCCGGATTTCTGGGGATTTCCCTGTTATATTTCGGAATGAACACCTGAATTACTCTTCTGTGGATTTGAGGAAGTTGTATATGGAACACATATTAATTATAATTCTCATTACCCTGGCTTTGATCTTTGATTTTCTAAATGGATTCCACGACAGCGCCAATGTTGTAGCGACCATGATTTCCTCCCGGGCAATGACTCCTACAGCTGCGCTAATCATCGCCAGTGTGGCGAATTTTATCGGCCCCTTCATCTTTGGTGTCGCAGTGGCCAAAACGATTGGACAGGATGTGGCGTCACCCAGTTCAATAACCATCGCAGTTGTATTGGCTGCTTTGTTAAGCGCCAGCATCTGGAATTTAATCACCTGGTTTTTTGGGATTCCCTCCAGCTCTTCGCATGCCCTGATTGGCGGAATTATCGGCGCGGTTTTGGTGGGGTCCGGTGCCCAAGCTTTAGAATATAAGGGCCTAATCCTGATTGGACTGGCACTGTTTTTATCACCGGTTCTGGGATATTTCTTAGGACAAATCACCATGCGGATCAGCTTGTGGGCTGTCCGCAACGCGACGCCAAAAGCCAACTTGTTCTTTAAGTACGCTCAAATTCCCACCGCCTTCACCCTGGCACTCAGTCATGGTACCAATGATGCTCAGAAAACCATGGGGATTATCACCATGGGCCTGGTTGTGCTGGGCTATCAGCAGGCATTTATTGTTCCCTGGTGGGTCATTCTGTCCAGTGCAACTGCGATTGCGATTGGTACCGCATTGGGTGGATGGCGAATTATCCACACCTTGGGCGGAAAGTTTTACCGGATTCGGCCCATACATAGCTTCACCTCACAACTGACATCCATGGTGGTCATTCTCAGCGCCTCGCTATTTGGTGGCCCGGTAAGTACCACTCATGTTGTCAGTTCATCTATTATTGGTGTTGGTGCTGCCCAGCGGAAATCAATGGTTCGTTGGGGAGTAATGAGTGACATTTTGATCGCCTGGTTCCTGACCGTTCCAGTGACAGCAGGAATCGCGGCGCTATTATATTATCTTGTGGATTATCTCATCCCTTAGGATTGCTGGATGAGGGAAGGATCCAGAAATGGAGGAAAAAAATGGGTGTCGCAGGTATTTTTAAAAGGGGTCCGAGAGAAGATAAATTTGTTGGTTTATTAATTGAGCAATCTCAGATCACCGTGGAAGGTCTTCGGCTGCTTGAAAAATGGCTCAGTAAATCCGAGCTAAAAGATAAAGCTATAGACCAGATGAGGGCGAAAGAGATCGAAGCGGATGAAGTGCGCCGTATCTTGATTGACGAACTGCATAACACGTTCATCACCCCGCTGGATAGGGAAGATATCTTTATGATCTCCCTTTATATCGATGATATTATCGATTACTGCTATACAACAGTGGAGGAGATGCAGCTGCTGGGAATAGACGCTGATGAACACTTGATCAGCATGGTAAAGCAGACCAGGGAAGCGACGGAAGAGCTGGAAATGGCGTTTCACCGCTTGTTTTCTAACCCCCGTGTAGCTGGAGACCATGCCAGGCGTGCCAAAAAAATAGAGAATGAAGTGGAGCATCTTTACCGGGTAGCTATCGGAGAGCTGTTTACCCAAGCCAAGGATTTCAGCCCCCTGATGGTTATGCTTCGCCGCCGGGAAGTCTACCGGCATGTATCTAACATGGCAGACCAGGCAGACAAAGCCGCGGACATTCTGGGTATGGTGGTGATGAAGCTGACTTAAGAGAAGGTGCTGAACGCATTTTAATGAGAAATGACACACCGCTATTGGCTCAAGCGGTGTGTTGGTTTAAAACAAACTTGATCAAAAACCATCAATATGTAGGTAGAGTCATTCTGATCAGGATGGCTTCTTTTTTCTTTGATTTTTTCCAGCCGTTCTCTATATCCAGCTCAAGTATAATTAAATTTTCCCTTACGTAATGGTGTACGACAAACCAGTTCTCGATGGTTCCTGGCTTTGTACTTGAAAGCATATACGGCAGAGCAGAGTTACATATAAGCAATAATGAATAGTGCAGATGAGATTTGAATTGCCTCGCGAGTTTACTCACAGATATAAATAAGGAACAGGATACGAAGCAAGAGTTCAAAGATGAATATTACAGCTTTCAAGAAGGCGCGAAACGGTTTGATGAAGCGATGAATGATATCCTTGACCGGGACATCTGTGCCAGCTTAACCTTCATCAACTGAAGTTTGACGAAGCACACCGCCGATGGCTTGATGGCCTTGTCCTATCACCAGGAAAGCGTGGGGGTCAATTTCGGACACTACTGCCTTGAGTGTATTTACGTCGGATCGGATCACTGTGCAAAACAATATCTCGTGTGTAGCTTTGGTAAACATGCCCTTTGCAGACCATGCTGTAACTCCCACTCCCAGGCGATTGAGCAATCCCTGAGCCACTGCATCTGCCGAGTTGGTCACAATAAAAGTTGTGCGCACAACACTTGGTCCTTCCAAAACATAATCTGCTGCCAGACCAAAAACAAATAGAGACATCAGGGAATAAAGTGCCCTGTCCCAGCCGAAGACCATACCAATGACCATAAGCAAGACGCCGTCAGTCAAGATATACATTTGGCTGATGGGAACTCCGGTTTTTAGTTGCAGAACCCGGGTGACAATGCCTAAACCGGCGGTTGTGCTACGTGCGCGATAGATTATCCCTGTGCCTGTCCCGCCCAGCACACCACCATACAAAGCATTGAGCAGCAAGTCGTCGGTTATCCCGGCAGGAAGCCAGTCCGCCAGAAAATCTACACCCAGGTTGTACAAAAGAACAACATAGAGTGTGCGGATGAGAAAGTTGAAACGCCCCAGGCGGTAAAAACCCAGGATCAGCATAGGGATATTCAAGAGGAGCATGAGCAGCCCAATTGGCCAGTTGGTGAATTTATTAAGGATGATTGCCGAGCCCGTCACCCCTCCTCCTGGTGAAATATTGGAAGGGGCGAAGAATATATCAATGCTGACGATCAACAAGAACGCGCCAATAGTCAACATTAAGTAGTCTTTTAGTATCGATCGCCAATCAGCGTTTGAGATCAAGGTTTTTAGTTTTTTTATCATTGCATAGCCTTTCGCGCTCTTGTCCCCGGCTTACTTTCGCTCACAGCGTGCCTACTAGGAATTTATGTCATTAATGAGACGGAAGCCTGATATTCTCCAAGTCGAGCAACTGTTCGAGGCTGGTTATAATTGGTACCGGTGTTTCTATCAATGGCCAATTGAGGGCCCCTCACCGCACACTTTAAAATGTCACACGGGTGTTTTGAGAGGTAGACGCACTAGATAAGGCATTCATGTCAACACCAACTTCACAAGCAAATACTCCTGTTAGAGGTCGTTAAAATATTCCCCAACCTCTGACGCGCGAGTTTGATTTTGGGGCAACAAGCATTAACCAATGATTCTGGTGAGCAACCAGGATGTTCGATGTAATAATTCAGCGCGATTTTCCCCTCAAAATCACAGTTGGCAAGCCGCAGCGCCAGATTTTCTAGGGCATCCCCAAAAGCTGTTCCGGGCAACGTGGCGACCTGAATCTTGTCGAGCAGGTGCATTGCCAATTGCTCGCTCGTTTTAACGTCTTTTTCAAAAAGTTGATCCCGAAAGGCGCCGAAGTTTGGATATAGGTAAAATGCCCCTTCTAGAACAGGATACTTAATACCCAGAGAAATAAGACCATCTCGCACGTATGATGAAATAATGCTGTGGATTTTGGTGCAGGTATTAATGTAATCTTCAACTACCGGCTCGTTTTCAAATGTTTTGAGTGATGCAAATTGTATCGGGGCAGATACAGCAGACCAGGTTTCACTGGCAATGCCGATCATTGCCGCATATATTGAATTAAGTGCCTTTGGAACGAACGCGACACCCAATCTGTATCCTCCTAATGATAAATGCTTCGACAGACCGCTGGTGACAATGGTTCCCTCCGGGTAAAACTTTGCGATGCTGGCATGGTTTTGCTGGTAATTTACCAGTTCATAGATTTCGTCCGAAATAACAAGAATGCCTTGTTTTCTGCACACCTGGGCTATTTGCTCCAGTCTGCTCTGGGGCATGGTCAAACCGGAGGGGTTGTTAGGGTAATTGATGTTTAGTTTTTTAGGATTCATCCCTTTCTGCCTGGCGACCACAATAGCTTTCTCCAAACTTTCAGCTGTGATATGGTAATTATCTGACATGGTGGCGGGAATTTTTATTATAGGATCGCCGATGAGCACAGCTTGTGGCGCATAACTTACCCACGAAGGGATCGGAAGCAGCAAATCTCCTTCAACGGCCAATTGAATATCATAAATCAGTTCTTTGCTTCCAGGCCCAACGACAGTCTTGAAGTCGTCGGCATTAAACCCAAATTTCTCGGATAAATAGTGACGGGAAAGTTCTCTCAACTCAGGGAGGCCGGCTGAGGGCAAGTACATATTCTGACCTGCATTGACCGCTAAGGCTTCCCGGATTAACGGATGCACAGGAAAAGGGGATTGACCAAAACCCATATGAAGCAGTTCTTGACCTCGTTCGCGCTCAAATCGGACGCGCTCGTTGATCTCAAGCGTGGGGGAAAATGTATCTTTCCAGCGCTTGCGCGGATATTAAAAGTGGATTCTCGGGTTTTTGGAGATGGCTTCATTTTATTGATATCTTGGATTATAAAGTGCTATTCCCTGCGATGAGAACTTCCACAGATTGAGCTGATAAAGATTCGCGAGCGGCTACATCAAAGGTGTCATCTGTAATCAGGCTGTGGATTTTTTCAATATTGGCAACCATATAATTTGAAACGGTTCCCCATTTGCTGTGATCCGCCACAATGTAGACCGGACCACGGGTACGCTCCATCATGGTGCGCACTACTTCAGCCTCATCGCTGGTCGGGAAAGTACAGCCATATTTTAGACTGATACCATCAATACCAATGAAAGTTTTATCGGCGTAGACTTGCTTAAGGTTATCAATAGAAAAATATCCGCCCACCGAAAGGGAAATTGATTGATATATCCCACCCAGCAAGATCAGCTCAAAGCCAATGGTATTGATCTCCAAAGCAGCAAATAAATTATTGGTGATAATAGTGATGTCGGCGTTTGGGCGTATATGGCGAATAATTTCTGTCGTGGTCGTGCCCCCATTGATAAAAACAACATCCCCATCTTCGATTAAAGAGGCGGCTAACTGACCTATCAAACGCTTCTCGTTGGGACAATCTAGCAGCCTCTGTTGATATTCTGGTTCCCGTGATAATCGTTGACTGAGTACCGCACCACCATGAGTGCGCTCGAGAAAACCCGTCTCTTCGAGTTTCTCAAGATCACGTCGAATAGTAGCTTCTGAAGTATCTAACATTTTACTCAAATCAGCAAGGCGCGCCACTTTGTGGGTTGTCAAATATTCTTGAATTCGCTCGCATCTTTGAGCTGGTATTAAAGATTTGCTCATAATAATAATCGGTTTTTTAGGTGTTTATGCTGTAAAATGACAGAATTTGAGCTGTTAGTGGTAAAATTGTAGCAGATTTTGAAAATATTTGCAAACTTTCTCGTTTATCGGTATAATGCCGATGTTATTACACTTTCAACATTTGGGTTAATTTGTGTAATGTAAAAAATATAATTGAAGCCAAATTATGACTTTGACTATAGATGAAGCAATTGCTCGCGTCCCGCAATGGGGTAACGCTACAGATCTGAAAGCTTCCCCTCTTGCTGGGGGTATTACCAATACGAACTTCCGCATAGAAGTGAACGGGAAAAATTTTGTTCTCCGTATCCCGGGGGCAGATACCGAATTATTAGGAATTGTTCGCTCAGCCGAATGTGCCGTCAGTAAAGCTGCGGGGGAAATTGGCATCGGGCCAGAAATTTTTTATGTCATCAAGCCGGAAGGATACCTGGTCACGAGTTTCATTGAAGGGCACCTGCCTTCGATTGAGGAGCTTGGTCAACCCGGTAACATTCGCCGCGTCGCTGACACAATCAGCCGGATCCATGAAATGGCTCCGATTTCTGAAAGGTTCTCTCCATTCCGGGTAGTCGAAGATTCAGCTGAAATTGCCCGCCGATTCAATGTTGACTTTCCTGATAATTTCGGCTGGCTTATTAAGCAGATGAACGCTGCTGAAACAGCGCTGTTGAAATCCCCTTTTACTCCAAGGCTTTGCCACAATGATTTGCTCAACGCAAATTTCCTCGACGATGGTCAAATACGTGTTTTGGACTGGGAATATGCCGGGATGGGCGATCCTGTTTTTGATCTGGCCAATTTCTCTGTCCACCATGAATTCACAGATGAACAAGATCGCTGGCTGCTGGAATGCTATTTTGGTGAAGTTACCGGGGCTAATTGGGCCCGGATAAAGTTGCTGAAGGTCATTTCCGATTTCCGCGAGGGCATGTGGGCGATGGTACAGATTGGTATCTCAAAACTTGATTTTGACTTTCGTGGTTATGCCGACAAATATTTCGCTCGCACGACCCAGGGGAAGGAGGGGGAGGAGTGGCAGCTATGGCTCAAAGATGTTTGTTTAAACAACAAAGCGTGACGGACATAACATATTAATGATATACAAGAGCAGGAGATTTTCCTAATGCCTAAACTTTCTTCACCCGCACGCGTTATTACCGTTGGTGGCGTTACCTGCACTTGCAGTGCGGCGCAAGTGTACGGTGAAAAGAAGCGCCCTTACAATTGCTTAAAAACCAAAAAATATTGGCAAATATCGTAAATAGGAGATTACTATGTCAATTGTTACCGCAAAAGAAATTATGTTAGAAGCCGCCGAAGGCAAATATGCTGTTGGGGCATTCAATATTACAAACCTGATACAAATGGAAGCCGTTGTCGAGGCTGCTGTTGAAAAGAAGGCACCGCTCATCATACAGACTTCGGTCACGCCCTCAAAATTCCTGGGCCTGGAGATTCTCGTGTCCATCTATAGGATCTTGGCCGAGTCTGCCCCCATCCCGATTTGTTTGCACCTGGATCACAGCACCAGTGTGGAATATTGCAAACAATGCGCCGACGCTGGTTACACCAATATCATGATTGATGCCTCTAAACAAGCCTACGAAGAGAATATCAGTCAGACCAAAGAGGTTGTGGAATACTGCCATGGCATTGGCGGTATTTCAGTCGAGGGCGAATTGGGTACCGTTTCCGGGGTGGAGGATCAGGTAAAGGTGGCAGAAGATGAGGCCGCCCTTTGCAACCCGGAGCAAGCCGTTGAGTTCGTCGAACGCACCAGTGTAGATATTTTTGCTCCGGCGATTGGAACAGCGCACGGTGTTTACAAAACGAAAAACCCAAAAGTAGACTTTGAACGTCTGGGCAAAATCAATCAAATGCTCAACGGCAATGGGATTAAAACACCGCTGGTAGTGCATGGCGGTACAGGATTGAGTAAAGAATATGCTATCAAACTTGTTGAAATGGGAGGCGCGAAATTCAATGTCTCTACTGAATTAAAGCGCACCATGATTGATGCCACTTATGACTATATCTCAGAAAATCGAGAACAGTATAACCCCGGCAAGATCGATGTTGTTGTCAAAGATGCCATCCGGCAGGTTGTTGCAAGGTGGATTGATATATTAGGAAGCGCAGGAAAAGCGTAAAGGAGAAATGACACAATGAAACCGATCCAAGACTACTTCGTCCCCTGGGTGAAGGGCATACCCATGTATGTTTCGGAGCATATTGAGCTGGCCTGGCGAAAGCCAGAACTGCATCGCATGATGTCTAATGAGAACCCGCATCCCCCATCGAAGAAAGTGCAAGAAGCCATTCAAAAATATAGTGATTTTGCCAACCGCTACCCCGATCAGGGTATGGTTGTGCGTTCAAAGATTGCTGAGATCAGCGGAATGAGCGGACCGGAAAATGTGATGATCGGAAACGGATCGAGTGAAGTTTTCGATAATATCTTCAGGAGCTTCCTCCAGGTAGGAGAAGAGGTTATTCAGCACACTCCATGCTTCGGCATCTATAAACTACGCTGTAATATTCTCGGGGGTGAACTTGTCTCTGTTCCGATGGTATATGAGGACAAACAATTAAAATTCGACATAGATGCTATTCTGGCCGCGATCACCAATAAAACCAAGATCATCGTCGTTGCCAATCCGAACAACCCCACAGGCAATTTCATGAACACTGAAGACTTCATCAAGATCGCCGAGACGGGCATCCCCTTCATCATTGATGAGGCCTATATTGAATATTCAGGCCTTGAAAAGTCGCAGGTTGGACTGATCAAGAAATATAAGAATGTGCTCGTCACGCGCACGCTCTCCAAAGCTTACGGCTTGGCCGGAATGCGCTTCGGATATGCGCTCGGACACGAGGAAGTAATCGGTCAAATATCTGCGGCATTACTGCCCTGGAATGTCGGGACGATTCCGATGTGGGCTGCGTTGGCGGCTCTGGAAGATGCCGAAGGGCTGACCGAACGAATCGAATTCAACAACCGCGAAGTGGCATATATTGAGGATGCACTCAGCGATATCCCCGGGTTTATCATCTTTCACTCTGTCTCTAATTACATCCTTTTCGACGGGACGGATACAGGAAAAAAGGGAGATGATTTGGTCGCCTTTGCTCAAGAGAAGGGCATCATTCTCCGCCCGCAATCCCATCTGTATGGACGAAACGGTTGGTTCCGACTGACCCTGGGCACCCAAGATGAAAATCGTATGGCAGTTGCAGTAATTCGCGAGTTCTACGCTTAGTCATCAGATAAAAAACCGGAGGGGGTGGTTATTCACCATCCGGTTTTGAAAAGAGAGGAGAATTCCAATGATAAAGATAAAAGCAGTTTTTTTCGATCAGGATGGTGTCATCATCGATACCGAACGAGACGGGCATCGAGTCGCGTTCAATCAGACATTCAAAGATTTTGGATACGATTTTGAATGGGATGTGGAGTATTACCACGAGCTGCTGCAAGTTGCTGGTGGTAAAGAGCGCATGAAACACCACCTGCACACCCAGGGGTTTGGCGTTGAAGTTAAACCTGAGGAAGTTGATGATCTCATAATAAGAATGCACAAACATAAAACGGCTGTCTTCGTCGAATTGATCGAAAGCGGAGATTTGCCGCTGCGCCCCGGGGTTAAACGGCTGATGAAAGAGGTCAACGATGCGGGCTTGATTCTGGGTATCTGCACAACATCCAATGAACGCGCGGCACAGGCTGTTGTTAGTGGGATGCTCAAGGAGATCAAATTCGAATTTGTCTTGGCTGGCGATATCGTTGATAATAAAAAACCTGATCCCGAAATCTATAATTTAGCCCTCGAAAAGACCGGGGTAAAACCTGAAGAGTCCGTGGTAATAGAAGATTCGAGGAACGGTGTACTTGCAGCAGCAGCAGCTGGATTGAACATCGTCGCTACCACCAATATCTACACTGCAAGCGAGAATCTTTCAGATGCCCATATTATTGTTACCTGCCTTGGCGATCTCGGTGGAGAAAAAGGCATATTAAAGAAAGGAAGTGAAGGTCTCAAATACGACGGTGTGCTGCGGCTTGAGCAGCTGATGGACTATTTCTCAAAGTAGAGCCTAACCCGGACAAGCCGGGTACCAGATGGACCTCTGGCCACCACAAAAGCATGAGGGATTCGAAGAAAATCTTTGTTACCCCCCCCATGTCCTATATGTTACGAGGATTCCTGAAGACTCCTCAGAAAAGGCAGCAAACTTTGGTAAACATGTTTTTGTTGTTATTTAGTTTTACAGTATAATAAATTTATTACAGTAACAACCATATCATTTATCATAGATTGGCACAGCAGGCGTAGAGACACATAGGTTGGGGGGTTAGCATATAGTTATTCAATTAAATGACCTATGAGAGGTTCTACTGAGCGCAACTGCAAGCTTCTTGAATTCGACTTTTTATTATTCAAATTATTTAACCATTGTTTAGGAGGTGGTCCTATACAAGTTAGAAGAAATGGACAACTCACGATATTACCAAGCAAAAACAATTCGTTCTTCTATCAAAAAACTATTAAGGAGAAGAAAATGTTCAAGAAAAAAGGACTATGGCTCATCACGTTAGTGCTGCTCTTAGCCCTAATGTTGGGCGCATGCGCCCCTGAGTCGCCGGCTGAAGAAGAAGCAGCGCCGGCTGAAGAAGAAGCAGCACCAGCTGAAGAAGAAGCAGCGCCAGCCGAAGAAGCTGGCTGCCCCGCCGTTACCATCGCAGATCGCGCTGGGGTTGCCGCTGGTGAGTATGAGCGTCTCTACGAATTGGCCGATTACGAAGTTGCAGCTGATTGCACCATGGTTTTTGCTGGCAACCCAGACATGGCTGATCTTAATGCCCAAATTACCAACAACCCTGAGCTACCCCCAGTAGAAGAACGTGTTCCTGCTGAGCCGCTAGTCGTTGTGCCTTACGAGGCTATTGGTCAATATGGTGGCACTTTCCACGCAACTTCAAACGCAACTGAGTCAGGTACTTCTGACTTTTTAGCAGTTCGGCATGTAAATTTCACTCGCTTTAGCGATGATTACGTTACGATCGAACCTAATATAGCCATTGGCTGGGAATGGAATGATGACTTCACAGAAGTAACATTCTACTTGCGTGAAGGTCACAAATGGTCAGATGGTGCGCCATTCACATCAGCAGATGTTGCATTCTGGATGAATGATATTGTTCTCAATACTGATATTTATGAGAATACACCTAGCTGGGTTCAATTTGGCGACGGTACAATGACTGTTGAAGTGATTGATGCCACAACAGTCAAATTCGTCTTCCCCGTGCCAACCCCAGGCATTGTGAGCTTCTTTGCAACCTCCTTCCGCCAACCCTTCCAACCCAAACATTTCTTCGACGCAAAAGTTGCTGAAGGAATGACTTTTGTTGATGCAGTTACACTCTACTACGGTCTTAGTGACTGGACAGATGTCCCCTCCCCACTACTTGGTGAAAAAGCGGACGATGTAAAACCCACGCTTGAATCCCATATTCTGGTTGAAGAGACCACTGAAGGGCGTCGCCTGGTTGCCAACCCTTACTTCTATATGGTTGATACAGCCGGAAATCAATTGCCCTATATCAACGAACAAGATGAAATCTACGTCCAAGACCAAGAAGTTCGTAACTTGAAAATCACCAACGGTGAAGTTGACTACAAAGTTCAGTCAATCTCCATCATCGATTACCCCCTCTACAAAGACCATGAAGCAGACGGCAATTACACTGTTGACTTAGGCTCCGGTGTTGGCGCGAATTTGTTCTATGCTTTCAACTTGACCCACGAAGATGAAGGCTTACGCGAAATTTTCATGGATCTTCGCTTCCGTCAGGCAATGTCTATTGCTATCGACCGAGACGAAATCGTTGAGTTGATCTATCTTGGTCAGGCTGAACCCATGCAAGCCACCCCCGCAGACGGCAATACTGTCAACTTCGTCACGGCAGAACATGAGAATGCCTATGTTGAATACGATCTGGCTGGTGCCAATGCACTGCTCGACGAAATGGGTCTAGTGGATGTTGATGGCGATGGTCTCCGTGAGCGTGCAGATGGCTCCGCTCTTGCGATTGAACTCCAATACTCCACCCAAAGTGGTCCTGCTCAAATTCAAGAATTGGTAAAGAGCTATTGGGATGCCGCTGGCATTGCTACCACCCTTAAAGAAGTTACCTCTGACGAATATCGTGAAAGAGGGACGACTAATGGGGCGGATATCGTCACTTGGTTGTATGATGCTACAACTGGTCCAGTTATCGTTCTAGATACCGCCATGCTTTTGCCACCCTTCGGATACGCTTTCAATCCTGGTCTGGCTTATGGATGGGAAGAATGGCATAACACGGACGGTGCTTCAGGTATTGAGCCGCCAGCCGATGTACTAGAATTGTACGACCTTGTCGCAGAATTCCTCCAATACCCTCTTGGCTCAGCAGAAAGCGATGCCGTAGGTGAAAAGATTGTTGATATTCATGTAGATAATCTACTCAAAATTGGTATTGCCGGCAATATTCAAATGCCTATCATTCATACCAATAACTTGGGCAACTTCGGTCCTTATACTGTAGTAAGCTACGACTACTACCGTGTTTACCCAATGATTCCATCACAATGGTACTTCACTGATTAATAGCTTGACACGAAACCTGACAGGTCTTTAAGACCTGTCAGGTTTTTTGAAAATATGGATATAAAGCCGCATCGCACATGATTTTGGCTGGGGTGCTGAATCTCAAGCAGATTAACGGCGTGAGCAGAAAAATGTCTGCGCCGAGAAGATGTTGATAAATGGCAAGCAAGTTAAAATCACACCCGCCGCTCCGCTTCGAATGCAGGCGCGCGGCTCGGCTTTTCATCCCATAAAAAAATAACATTTCTTATATTCCCGCATTAATCATTGTAGTAAGGGGTTCAGCTCTTTCGTTCATAGCACAAGGACTGAAGCCCTTACTACAAGGGAGAAGAAGATATGGTCAAATTTCTAGTTCAACGCATTATCGGCATGGCAGTCACAATGTTCTTCGTGTCGATCATGGTATTCATTATTATGGAGCTTCCTCCGGGGGATTATGCAGAGCGATGGGCGTTCCGTAAATTTTCGGGGACAGGTGCTCAGATCACCGAAGCAGACCTCGACAATATTCGGGCGAACTTTGGGCTTGATCGCCCCGCCCCAGAGCGTTATTTTAAGTGGATCAGTGGGATTGTCTTACACGGCGATTTTGGCGAAGCCTTTGCTTTTCAAACCTCCGTTAATAATGTTATTGGTCAAAAAATCTGGTTAACGCTTGCAATTCTTTTTTCGACATTGATCGTAACGTATCTTGTGGCGATACCGGTCGGAATCTACGCAGCTATCAGGCGTGGTTCCGCTGAAGATTATGCGCTGACGGTTTTTAGTTATTTGGGATTTGCCTTGCCTAACTTTTTGCTGGCTTTGGTCTTGCTATATATCTCCATCACCGTTTTCGATTCCTCTGTCGGCGGGCTTTTTTCACCCGAATACGCAGATGCCCCTTGGAGTACAGCAAAAGCTCTAGACCTTCTCAGCCATCTTATCATTCCCTCTATTATTTTGGCTTGGTCAGCCACCGCTTTTCAACTCCAGACAGTTCGAGCGACCATGCTCGACGAGCTTAATAATTTGTCTGTGACGGCTGCCCGCGCACGCGGTGTCCCCGAGTGGAAATTGCTGCTCAAATACCCCGCTCGTTTAGCGATCAATCCTGTTGTCAGTACGATGAGTTTTGATGCCAATCGTATCTTTTCGGAGCTACCGATTGTTGCTCTTGTTTTGGGATTACCCGAACTTGGTGAACTCTTGCTCAAGTCCTATCTCGATTTGGATATGTTTGTAGCGGGTGCAATTTTGCTCATCCTGACATTTATGATTGTCTTCATGAATTTTCTCTCCGATATTTTCCTCGCGATTTTAGACCCGCGAGTTAAGCTAATAGAAGGTTAAGGGATATGACAACTACCGATTTATCCACTCAAGAAGTACAGGCTCCCATTACCCAAATGGAATCAGAAGAGGCACAGCGTTATTATTCAGCCTCCCAATTTCAATTAATTTGGTGGCGATTTCGTAAACATCGCCTTGCGCGAACGGGGGCACTTATTCTGCTCACAATGGCTCTGGTAGGACTTTTTGCTGAATTTGTTGGTCCCTACTCAGGCATAACCCGCGTCAGTGAAGCTGTCTTAGTTGCTCCTCAAGCTCCGCAATTTTGCAATGATGATGGCTGCTCCTTACGCCCCTTCTTACCCGGCATCACATCAGAGCGTAACACAGAAACTTTGCGGATGGAAACCAAAATTGACCCATCTGTTCGACGAGATATTTACTTCTTTGTCGAAGGCGAAGAATATAAATTACTTGGCATGTTCAAAATGAACACGCATCTCTTTGGCGTAGAAGAAGGCTCGATTCATCTCTTAGGAACCGATAGTCTAGGACGAGATATTTTCTCTCGTACCCTTCTTGCTACTCGAACATCTTTATCCATTGGTATTATCGGTGTCATCATTGCCTTTGTGCTGGCTTTGGTAATTGGTGGCGTAGCGGGCTACTTTGGCGGTGGGCTTGATTACGCAATTCAACGTCTAACCGAAATTGTGCGCGTTATCCCTGTAATTCCTCTCTATATGGGGTTAGCAGCAGCTTTTCCTAAAGAATGGTCATCTACCCAAGTTTACTTTGCTATGACGCTGGTTTTGGCTCTCGTTGGTTGGCCCACCTTAGCCCGTCGTATTCGAGGCAAATTATTAAGTCTGCGTGGTGAAGATTACGTCATCGCTGCCAGTCTCGCTGGTGCCGGACCTAGTCGCATTATTGGGCGGCATTTACTGCCAGCCTTTATGAGCTATATCATCGTTGACTTGGTCATCTCCTTCCCGTTCATGCTCTTGAGCGAAACAGCACTTAGCTTTGTTGGATTGGGACTACGTCCCCCAACAGTGAGCTGGGGTGTTCTTTTACAGGATGCCCAAACGGTTCGCGCCATTGAGCAAGCTCCATGGCTCTTTATACCGGCTCTTTTTGTAATCGTCGCAGTGCTATCCTTTACTGTTTTAGGTGATGGCTTGCGCGATGCCGCAGACCCATATCAAGTGAGTGGCTAGGAGATAATTTCATGGCAAAAACAAAAGAAATGACCAATAACAATCTCTTAGAGGTAAAAGATCTCAAAATTTCCTTTAAGACAGATGAAGGGATTATCACCGCCGTTGACGGAATTAAATTTTCAGTCAAACGTGGTCAAACATTAGGGATTGTTGGCGAAAGTGGCTCAGGGAAAAGCGTAAGCACATGGTCGATTATGCGCCTTTTACCCAAGAACTCGATCATAGATAAAAAATCTTCGATTAAATTTCAACAAAAAAGTGGAAAAGTTGTTGAGATTACCAAGTTCAAATCAAATAGCCGAGAACTTCGTGAAATTCGTGGAGGTGAAGTTGCATTGATTTTTCAGGAACCTATGAGTTCCTTTTCACCCGTTTATACGATCGGCAACCAAATTATGGAAGCGGTGCTACAGCATAGAGATGTTACGAAGGAAGAAGCGCAAGAAATCGCTATAGATATGCTTGATAGAGTCGGGATTTCAAATCCCGCTCAGCGTTTTAAACAATATCCTTTTGAACTCTCAGGTGGGATGCGCCAACGAGCAATGATAGCGGTTGCGCTCTCAATGAATCCATCATTGCTAATCGCTGATGAGCCGACTACCTCCTTAGACGTAACCATTCAAGCCCAAATTCTTGAGCTAATGAACGAATTGCAAGAAGAATTGGGGATGTCAATCATCTTCATTACGCATAACTTGGGTGTTATCGCTCAAGTCGCAGATGAAATTGAAGTTATGTATCTCGGCAAAATCTTGGAACGTGGCACAACAAACGATATTATTCACGAGCCACAGCATCCTTATACCCAAGCTTTATTAAAGGCTATTCCACGTTTGGACACCATTGGAGAACGGCTCACTGCGATTAGTGGCGATATTCCCAGCCCGTTATCACGACCGATTGGTTGCCCTTTTTACACACGCTGTGAAAAAGTAATGCCCGGCATCTGCGATGTTAAAATGCCAGAGCCAACTCAACTCAGCGATACCCATACTGTATATTGTTTCTTATACGAGGAAAAAAATGTCTGATACCTTACTTGAAATCAAAGACTTAAAAGTTTATTTTCCCATTCGTAGAAAGAACTTATTTAGTGGGGTTACGCAATATGTAAAAGCTGTGGATGGTGTTAGTTTTCATATCGAAAAAGGGGAAACGCTCGGTCTTGTTGGCGAAAGTGGCTCTGGAAAAACGACTGTAGGGCGTTCCATTCTGCGCGCAATTGAACCGACTGCCGGAAAAGTTACCTTTAATGTGGACGGAGAAACGATTGATTTATCCACATTATTAGATAAAGAATTGCGTGTTTTTCGTAAAAACATGCAACTAATTTTTCAAGACCCCTACTCTTCGCTCAATCCGCGCATGACGGTGCGCGATATTATCGCCGAACCCATCGTCGCGCAGAAATTAGCCAAAGGTGATGAAGTGGACGAGCGTGTGCGTGAAGCCGCAGCACTCTGTAAACTCAACCTAGAATTTTTACGCCGTTTCCCCCATGCTTTTAGCGGTGGGCAAAGGCAGCGCATCGGCATTGCTCGCGCCCTTGTTTCCCGCCCGCAGTTTATCGTTTGCGATGAGTCAGTCTCTGCGCTCGATGTCTCTATTCAGGCAGAAATTCTCAATTTGCTGATGGATTTGCAAAAAGAATTCGGTTTCACTTTTCTCTTCATCGCCCATGATTTGAGCGTGGTCGCCCATATTTCCAAACGTGTTGCGGTGATGTATTTGGGGCAACTTGTTGAGTTAGCACCTACAGAAGACCTTTTCTACACCCCAAAACACCCCTACACCGAAGCATTAATGTCTGCAATCCCAGAAGTTGACCCGAATCAGGAAATGAATCCTGTAAATTTGAGTGGTGAAATCCCAAGCCCTATTAATCCTCCCTCTGGTTGCCGCTTTCATACTCGCTGCCCTTATGTCCAAGATATTTGCAAGACAGATGAGCCAAAATGGGAAGAAATTGAAGAGAAGCATTTTGTAACCTGCCATTTTGCCAACACGCTCACACTAAAGGGCGCAAAAATGCCACCTTCGGTAGATGCCGCTTAATCGGTAGCACCCTATCGAGTACAAGTAAGTGAAAAGGAGAGCGATTCGATGACAAAAAAAATCCTGGTTCCCCTGACAAAATCGGCATTCAGTCATAAGGTATTACGAGAAGTCGAGAAATTTATCCCGCCTAAAGACAGCAAACTTATCCTGTATTATATAACCAGATCGCCAAAAGGGTCGGGGTTTGCCGCTACCGATTATCGTTCTGATTATGCGCTTGAGCCAGACGGTGAGCCACTGGGGCCAAAAGCTCATCCCGTTTTTCCCAGCCAAGAAGAAGATAGTATCCAATCTGAGGTTGAGGTTGCCCTACTCTCGGTGACGAATGATTTGAAAGAAAAAGGGTATGATGTTTCCATCCAGATTTGCTTCGTAAACGAGGTTGTCAGTGAGATTGTGCGTATTGTAAAACGCGACAAAATCGACTTGATTGCCATGTCTACGCGAGCGCGTGTGGGTGTCCGACATTTCTTTTTTTCTAATATAGCAGAGAAGGTTCTCGAACAAGTAGATATTCCTATGCTGCTAATTCATCCCAAAGGATAACTTTAGGCTTTATGAATTTAATAAATGAAGGGCTGAAAAGGTGTGCAAATGTTGGATCGCCCACACCCCTTGCTTTGTATTTCCCCCTTCAATCTGTGTAAATCCTGACTCGTCACATGGGCATTAATCCAGTAAGCAAATTCTCACAGTTAATCAATATTAATTTACCAAAAATTGAACCGATCGTTTTTGATGCAGCAATTGCCCAAAAACTGTGTAATCGCATAGATGGTATCCAGTTGCATGCTCATTCCTATTCGCTCATCCATAACCTGACACACGGATCGCTCAAACCAACCGACGTCCTGGGATTTGCTTACCAGCACGAGAAGTTAAAGTCTACGGAAATCGCACAAAAGCTGAAAGAAGTTGATCATCCCCGGATCAATGCCTTGTTCGACTTCACGAGCATGATCAATGCTTACGAGTAGCCTTTACCTGCCCTAAGAATAATGGCTCCCTATACTCGTCAGGTTCATTTAAAGGGCGCAAAAGCGATCAAGGAGGGAAAAGGTTATGGGCAAGCAGGAGTGGTGCAGGGTTCAGTCGAAGATGAAATGCCCTATGCGCGTATGTTGTATGAACTGCTGATGCTGGGGGAGACAAAACCACAAGTGATCTGTTTTGTATTGGAGCAAGAGGTGAATTATTATGCCCCAGCTTATCGACGCGCGGATGAAGGAGAAAATCTGATTATCCCGTTTAGAAAACCCAGCGAAACCCCTTATAATGAAGAAGATGGCGAAAGGATATTACTGAATGAGAGACGCTGGGTGAGCAATCAGGTAAATTTTATCAAGCGCTTGCTGGCAGAAATGCACTGGTTGGCGACCTTATATTTTGAAATCAATAAAAAGGAGATTTCTCAAAATGGGCAACAAAGTTGTTTTAGTCCTTTCTGACGCCTTGCGCTACGACACGGCCGTAGCTAGTATGGGATTTCTGGGGCATTTAGTCGAGGTCAATAAAGCCAATCTTTACAAGGTGATAGGTGAACTGCCTTCCATCTCGCGCCCAATGTATGAAACGGTGCACACCGGGGTGCCAGTCATAGAACACGGGGTGGTCTCCAACCAGGTGGTGCGTCGCTCCGAAGTGCCCAATATCTTCCAGGCCGCGAGAGATGCTGGAAAAACTACCGCGGCAGCGGCTTATTACTGGTTCTCAGAACTCTACAACCGTGCTCCCTTCGACCCGATAGATGACCGTGAAGTGGACGACGAATCCTTGCTTATCCAGCACGGACGCTTCTATGTTGAGGACGCCTACCCCGATGCTGAGTTATTCGCCATAGCTGGGGCATTGGTACGCAAGTTTGAACCAGAATATTTGCTAGTTCACCCGATGGGGATGGATGATTTCGGACATAAGTACGGCGCGGATTCCAAAGAGTATCGTATCCACGCCATTCGTCAAGACATGATATTGTCCAATCTGATTCCTGAATGGATGGAGCGCGGCTACAATATCCTCGTTACTGGCGACCACGGCATGAACGCTGATGGGATGCACGGCGGCACCACTCCTGATGTACGCGAAGTACCACTATTTCTCATTCGCCCCGGTGTGCCCGGAGAAGGGGATACCGGCGAGATAGTCTCTCATCTGCAGCTTGCGCCAACAGTCTGCAAACTGCTTGGCATTCCCATCCCAGAGACGATGAAACAGCCGTCAATTGTTTAGGGTAGATTTCGGTAAACCTTAATAAATCAAAAACGAGAATGTCATACAAGATCACCTGCAAACCCCTGCATTGCGTATAAGTCAACGGTGATATCACCGCCAACACGGCGGGTCTAGAAGGTTTTATTGAGGACCCAATGCCAGCCTTATTGTTATACCACAAGGAGGAGCAGGCTTGCCGGGATGAACCCTTTGAGGCGAAAAGCTCGAAATGCAGTAGAACAACATCTTGTTATAAACTAACCCAATAACTATTGAATGGGGAGGAAAATGAAAAACAATGCTCGCACTCACTTAACCCAAGCCTGGTCCCATTACACTGAACTGATGGCCGAACGAGCGGAGGGGATATATATTTATGCAGCCAACGGACGACGCTACCTTGACTTTTCCTCCGGCATCGGGGTGATCAATACCGGGCACTGTCATCCGGCCGTGGTTGCGGCCGCCCAAGAACAGGTCGCCAAGATGATCCACGGTCAGATCAACATCGTTTTTCACCAACCGATGCTGGACCTGGTGAGCGAGTTGCTGACGATCGTACCAAAAAGTCTCGATGGCTTCTTTTTCGCCAACAGTGGTGCCGAGGCAGTCGAGGCGTCCATCAAACTGGCAAGGCAGGCCACCAATCGGCCCAACATCATTGTCTTCCAGGGAGGATTCCACGGTCGTACTGTGGGCACTATGTCGTTGACAACCAGCAATACTATCTACCGGGCCGGCTATGGTCCGCTGATGCCTGGCGTTTTCGTCACGCCGTTTCCTTACGTCTACCGGTATGGCTGGAGTTCGGAGGACACGGTGGCTTTCTGCTTGCGGGAGTTGAACTTGCTCCTGTCCACTCAGACAGCGCCCCAGGAGACTGCGGCTATATTGGTCGAACCGGTGCTCGGTGAGGGTGGGTATGTTGTACCGCCAGTGGGTTTCCTCAAGTCAGTGCGACAGATATGTGATGAACATGGCATCCTTTTAATTGCTGATGAAATCCAGTCTGGATTTGGCCGGACCGGCCGCTGGTTTGCCCACCAACGCGACGATTTTATACCCGATATCATGGTCATGGCCAAGGGTCTGGCCTCTGGCTTTCCACTAAGCGGCATCGCCTATCGGTCACCCTTGATGAACAACGCCAGCCCTGGCAGCCACGGTGGCACCTATGGGGGGAACGCGGTCGCCTGTGCTGCGGCTGCAGCCACTGTACGGGTGCTACGTGACCAAGCCCTCGTACAGAACAGCGCCAGCATGGGGGAGTATCTTATCGGGCGATTGCGGGACTTGCAAAGCCGATTCCCAGTCATTGGAGATGTCCGGGGATTGGGATTGATGATTGGTGTCGAATTCACCACTGCGGAGGGCCAGCCCGACGGTGCAACAGCCAAGGCAGTTCGGCTTCAGTGTCTGGATGATGGCTTGATAATGCTCACCTGCGGCACGTTCGCTAACGTCATTCGCTGGATACCACCGCTTATCGTCACCGCCGAGCAGATTGACGAGGCATTAGCAATTTTTGAAGACGCGCTAAAAGAGTAATAATATTTACAGACTTGGAGCTGATCTTGTGAACATTTGGCGAATCAACACCCGCACCCAAACCCTGACCATCCAGCCCACCCCTGAGTCGTGGCAACATCTCGGAGGACGTGGTTTGCTGGCGCGCATCCTCGTAGATGAAGTCCCCGCGACTTGCGAACCGCTTGGAGCGAAAAATAAGCTCATCTTTGCCCCTGGCTTGATGGTTGGACACCGACTCTCTTCCTGTGATCGCATCTCGATTGGTGGCAAATCCCCGCTCACAGGCGGCGTGAAAGAATCCAACGCAGGCGGCACGACCGGGTTGGCAATTACACATCTTGGCATCAAAGCGCTCATACTCGAAGACAAGCCCGAAAATGATGAGTGGCAAATTTTGCGTCTTTCTGCTGATGGCGCAACCTTCGACCCTGCGGGCGAGCTGTTCGGGCGGGGTGTCTTTGAAACTGCCCCTCTCCTGCTCGAAAAATATGGCAAAAAAAATGCCATCGCGCTAATCGGGCAAGGCGGTGAGATGGAATTGCGCGCGGCTGGCATCCAAAATCTCGATAAAGATCTCACCCCCTCGCGCATCGCGGCGCGCGGCGGACTCGGTGCGCTGATGGGATCGAAACGTATCAAAGCCATCGTGATTGATTTAAGCGGCGGCGCAAAACCGCCTATTGCCGATCAACCCGCCTTCCGTGCGGCACAAAATACCTATTCAAAATCACTCATGGAGAGCCCGCAAATAGCCACATATCGCGATTTCGGCACCGCCGCCATGACTAATATGACCAACCATTTCGGCTGTCTGCCAACGCGCGGCTTTTCCGAAGGTCAGTTTGAAGGCGCAGAAAGAATCGGCGGCGAAAATATGCGCGAAACCCTGTTGGCGCGCGGTGGCGAGAGCAACCCTTCCCACTCTTGCATGCCCGGCTGCACCATCCAATGCTCTAATGTCTACGGCGGCGAAGATGGCAAAACCCTCGTCTCGCCCCTCGAATATGAAACCATCGGCTTGCTGGGATCGAATCTTGGCATTGACGATCTGGACGTAATCGCCCGCCTGAGTTGGGAAATCAGTGATCTGGGATTGGACACGATTGAAGTCGGTGCAGCTCTGGGAGTGGCAGCCCAAGCTGGTTTATTGGACTGGGGCGACGGTGAGCGAGCGAGTGAACTTGTTTCCGAGATCCGAGTAGGTACACCGCTCGGACGGATTCTCGGTAACGGTGCCGCGACAACGGGCAAAGTCCTCGGCGTGGAACGTGTCCCTGTCACCAAAGGTCAGGCGATGCCCGCCTATGATCCGCGTGCCATCAAGGGGACGGGTGTCACCTACGCCACCTCCCCGCAGGGAGCAGACCACACCTGCGGACTGACGATTCGCGCCAAGATCAAGCATACCGACCCCGAAGGGCAAGCTGATATCTCGCGTGGCGGACAAATTAGCATGGCTGGATACGACACTCTCGGCGTGTGCATCTTCGCGGGTTTCGGCTTTGCGACTGTACCTGAAACAATCCCTACTCTGCTCAACGCCCGCTACGGCTGGGATGTGGATGAAACTATTTTACAAGAACTGGGACGCGAAACTCTCAATCTGGAGCGCGAATTCAACAAAAGGGCAGGCTTCACCGTCGCCGATGACCGCCTCCCAGAATGGATGACGCGTGAGCCAGTTGCACCCACAAATGAGGTTTTCGATGTATCGGAAGAAGATTTGGATAATGTCTTTAATTGGTAAATCAGGAATCAGTAGACCAGTTAGACCTAATCCCTAATTACCTAATCAACTTAATAAATGTAGAAACTCTATGACTGTTCCGCAGTATGGCTGAAACCGATCTTTCCCAGTCATGTCTGGAGCTATTATTTTTAATTGAGCACACAAACCCTTTTTTGAGAAAGGTTTATTCAGGAATTGGTGGCGTAGTGATTTATAAAAACAATCGACTTGAATTTCTACGCCACCCCAGATAGAATAAAGCAATTAAACAAGAGGAGAATCTATGAAACACAAAATAGCCTTGATTACGGACAGCACCTGCGACCTGTCTCTAAATTACAGGAAACAATACGATATTGAAGTTGTCCCCTTGACGATTATTTGGGGGGAGGAGCAATTTCGTGATGGAGTGGATCTGGCACCGGAAGATTTTTACCGGCGGTTGGAAACAGATCAAGTTATTCCCACTACCTCCCAGCCTACACCACAAGAGATGGTCCAGGTATATGAAAAAGCAAAAAAGAAAGGCGCGGAAGAAATCGTGATTCTCACCATCAGCAGCGCTATGAGCGGCACGCACGAATCCGCAAAAAAAGCTGCTGAGCTGGTGGATATTCCAGTCCATGTCCAGGATTCTAAATCCAATACCATGAGCTTGGGCTGGCAGGTATTGGCCGCCGCCCGAGCCCGCGAAGCCGGGGGAGACGTTCAGGCGATGGTTACTGCCGCAAAACAGGCGCGTGACAACATGGTCTTAATGATCAGCCTGGACACCTTGAAATTCCTGCACAAAGGGGGGCGTATCGGCGGGGCCAGTCATTTTATTGGTACCCTGTTGAATTTGAAACCGCAAATTACGGTCAATCACCAAAGCGGAGAAGTGGAAGGTGGCCGCCGATCACGGACTAGAAAAAAAGCGCTGATAGATCTTTATTCTGATTTTTTTGCCCAGATTGATTCCAGTAAAAGCCTCCGGGTCGCCGTTCTTCATAACGCTGCCCTTGAAGAGGCGGAAGAGATCGCAAACCGGATTCAGCAAGAGTTCCATCCTGAGGAACTTGTCCTCGGCTTTGTCTCCCCGGTACTGGGAGTGCATACAGGACCCGGGGCAGTTGCGATTTGCGGCTACACAGAATAACAGACTATCTAGGTGCCCGATTCAATTATTAATAGAACGAGACATTTTCTTACTGCTATGTCTAATACAAAAAAAATCGCTGAATCCTTGCATATTCCCCTGCCAAAAGTGAATGCAGTTGTTAAGCTGCTGAATGACGGTAATACCATCCCTTTCATTGCCCGCTACCGGAAAGAAACCACTGGCGGATTGGATGAGGAGCAGCTCCGGCAAATTGAAGAAAATCTGGCAAGACTTCGATCTTTGCAGAAACGGCGGGAAACAATTGTTAATAGCATTCAGGAACAGGGAAAACTCACTCCGAAAATTAAGGAAAATATCCAATCAGCCTCTACTCGTACAGAGTTGGAAGATCTTTATCAGCCCTATAAACCCAAACGGAAAACCAGAGCTGGTACAGCCCGGAAGAATGGTTTGGAAGGATTGTCCGATCTGATTTCGAAACAGCCGGTAATCAACCAGACGCTGGATGAAGCAGCCAAACCTTTCTTATCCACCCAGGTGAAGACCCTCGAGCAAGCCTGGCAGGGAGCCAGGGATATTGCCGCTGAAATCATAAGTGATCACCCGGAGACAAGGAAGGTTGTTCGGAAGAAAGCCTTGAGTATCAGCACGTTAACTACGGAAATGAAAGAGGATACTGATGACCCCAAACAGGTATATCTGGATTACTATGATTTTAAACTCCAGGTAAACCGGCTGCGCCCCCACCAAACACTGGCCATTAACCGCGCGGAAAAAGAGGGAGTGTTGAAAGTAAAACTCTCCTTGCCTGAACAAATCTGGCAAAAGGCGGTCTCAGCGCACTTTCCCCAGAACCCTTCCTCTCCATTTTCCGGGCAATTATCAAAAGCGATTAATGATGCCGCGAAAAGATTGCTCCTGCCGTCAATTTATAGAGATGTCCGCCGGGCACTGACAGAAAAAGCAGAAGATCATGCTGTACAAATCTTTGCTAAAAACCTTCATGCTCTGCTTCTCCAGCCCCCCTTAGCCGGACATACTGTGCTGGGTTTGGACCCCGGTTACCGTACTGGCTGTAAAGTTGCTGTAATTGACCCGACTGGAAAACCTCTCCAAACAGGGGTGATTTATCCCGTCCCTCCCCGCAGCCAAATAGAAAAAGCCCGGGACTTCACGAGGGAGCTCATCCGAAAGTATGGCATTACATTGATAGTTATAGGAAACGGGACTGGTTCCAGAGAGACGGAGAATTTTACAGCGGGGCTGATTAAAGAGTTTGACGATTTGAAATATTTGATAATCAATGAAGCCGGCGCCAGCGTATACAGCGCCAGCAAATTAGCAGGACGTGAACTGCCGGACATGGATGTCAGCTTGCGCGGCGCAGTCTCTATAGCTCGACGCGTCCAGGATCCGCTGGCAGAATATGTGAAAATTGACCCCAAATCCCTCGGTGTCGGCATGTATCAGCACGATCTAGACCAGGCAAAATTAAAGCGGAAATTAACCGATGTTGTGGAAAGCGTGGTCAACCAGGTGGGAGTGGAAATCAACACAGCATCTCCAGCTCTCCTGGCGCATATTTCCGGCATTGGCCCCGGACTTGCGGAGAGGATCGTTTCTTATCGGGATGATAAAGGATTGTTTTCTGAACGCGACGAATTACTGGAAGTACCCGGAATGGGGGAAAAAACCTATCAGCAAGCGGCTGGTTTTCTGCGCATCCGGGAAGGAGTAAACCCCATCGATGACACAGCGATCCACCCGGAAAGTTATCCAGCAGCTTTAGCTGTGCTGGACCTCGCAGGTATTCAAGTAGAAGAAAAACCAAAAATTCGCCAGGCAGCCCTGGTTGAGCTGAGCCGGGACAAGTCCGCAAAAGATTTGGCCCAAGACCTTAAGGTTGGAGTGCCTACACTGATTGATATCTTCAATCAACTTGCTAAACCGGGACGGGATCCAAGGGAAGACCTGCCGAAACCATTCCTGCGGAGTGATGTGTTATCCATGGATGATCTGGTTCAGGGGATGGAACTTCAGGGCACAGTCCAGAACGTAGTGGAGTTCGGCGCCTTTGTTGACCTGGGGGTGAAGCAGGATGGCTTGCTGCACCGTACAAAAATCCCGGCCGGAGTGGATCTTAATCTGGGAAATATTATCCGTGTGACTATCCTGAGTATAGATAAGGAACGGGGCCGGATTAGCCTGGGATGGGCAGGGGACTGAAATCAGCCCCAAAACATTTCTATATTCTTGCCATTCTTCTCTGAAAAGTTTACCCAGGGAAAGAGATTCGCTAAATCAAGTAGTTCTTAGCGAGTTTAAAGGATGCTAAAATTTACTATAGACCTTAAACTGTTTATCCCGGTTCAAAAACCCAAAGGATTGAAGATATGGCAAATAAACAACAGGATTCTGGGGAAAAGGGTTCAAAAACTATTTCTATTGGACTGGTGGGTTTTGGAGGAATTGGCAAATTGCATACGGTAAATTGGCGCAATCTTCATCTCTATTATCCAGATCTACCCGTTACATTAAAACTCCGGGGAGCAGCAGCAAGAACCAAAGACTCGGCGGATCAAGCAGTTCAGCAGGGCGGGTTTGAATACGGAACGACAGATTACCAGGAATTAATGGATGACCCAGAAATTAACCTGATTGATATCTGTACGCCCAACAATCTCCACTATTCAATCTTTAAGGCAGCTTTGAGAGCAGGTAAACATATTTACTGTGAAAAACCCCTGGCTTTAAACCTGGAAGAAGCGGAGGAGATGCTGGCCCTGTCAGAGGCATCAGACCGGGTTGTTCAATTAGCTTTTAATTATCGGTTTATTCCTGCGGTGATGCGGGCTAAACAATTAATCGAGGAAGGGTTCCTGGGGGAGGTCATTAACTTCCGGGCGCAATATTTCCACACTGGCTACCTGAATCCAAATAAACCAATGTCCTGGCGTCTTGACCAAGGGGCATCAGGGGGAGGGGCTTTGGTTGATCTAGGTTCCCATGTTATAGATTTGATGCTCTATTTAGCAGGGCCGTTTAATAGAGTCCTGGCGCACACAAAAACATTTATCAAGCAGCGCCCGGTTGAGAAAGGAAGCCGTCAAAATGCGGAAGTTATGGTGGATGATCATGCTCAACTTATGGTGGATTTAGTTGGAGGGGGAGTAGGGATCGTTGAGGTTTCTCGGGTCGCCCAGGGGACAACAGATGACCTAAACTTTGAAATTCATGGGAGCAAAGGAGCGATCAAATTTGATGTCATGGATCCGAATTGGCTTTATATCTATGATGCCGGGGATAAGAAGGAACCGCTTGGAGGGGAAAATGGATTCAAACAGGTTCAAACGATGCACAGTTATCCATCAAATGCTATCCCGGGAGCCAGAAGTATGGTCAATGCTATGGGCATGCACGCCAATTCCCAATACCAGATGATCCTAGCGGCGGCCGGGCTGCAGAGTGCCAGCCCCACCGCCCGGGATGGTTATCTTGTTCAGCAAGTGTTGGATGCCAGCTATCGTTCTGCCCGGGAAGAAACCTGGGTGGATTTACCTTCTAGGAAAGGGGAATAAAACCGAAAAAACACGAGATTATTTAACTTCATTCTTCTAGTTGTATTCCTGAATTTCAGATTAACAAACAGTGGTAGCACACAAACGCCTGCTGAAACATCAACTCAGCAGGCGGATTATTGTTTTGGTATCTTTCTGTTTCAATTACAGCTCTTTGAGGTACTTATTGATAACTCCTTAGGCATGAATAGCATTACCCGTCACAGCTTTGGCAGCTTCGTGCAGCACCTCGCTTAGAGTGGGGTGGGCATGAACGTTGTGTCCAATTTCAGCAGGGGTGAGTTCCATCTGCTGAGCCAGTGTTAATTCAGGCAGCAATTCTGTCACCTCTGGTCCAATCATGTGTGCGCCCAGTATTTCCCCATACTTTTCATCAACGACAAGTTTAACCCAGCCTCCGTAATCGTTCATCCCTAATGCTTTCCCGTTGGCCTGGAAATTAAATCGGCCTACAGCAACCTCGTATCCAGCATCCTTGGCTTGTTGCTCGGTTAAACCGAAGGAAGCTACCTGGGGATGGCAGTAAGTTGCCCGGGGCATATTCTGGTATTTGATTTCAGTTGAAGGAACTCCAGCAATATGTTCGGCGCAGATTACTCCCATTGCCATGCCAACATGAGCCAGCATTAATTTCCCGGTCACATCACCAATAGCCCAGATGCCAGGAACATTGGTTGCCATAGACTCGTCAATTTCGATAAATCCATTCTTGTCCACCTTTACCCCCGCTTTATCCAAACCTAAATCCTGGCTGTTGGGGACAAAGCTGGTTGCCAGTAGAACTTGATCGGTAGAGATTTTTTCCTCTCCCTCCGGTGTTTCCACCACCACATTCACTTTTGTCTTAAGTGTTTCAACTTTAGTTACTTTACTCTTGATCAGGGTGGTTATGCCTTGTTTGTTAATCGCCTTCTGCAGAGCAGCGCTGATTTCTTCATCTTCATTTGGAACAATTCGGTCAATCATTTCTACAACAGTCACCGGTACCCCATAGCTGTTCCAAATGGTAGCAAATTCCATCCCAATGGCTCCCGCTCCGACAACCAGGGCGGATTTGGGCAAAGTGTCCTGCAAAATAGCTTCCTTATAGGTAACAACCTGTTTACCGTCAATTTCGATGCCTGGGATGATAAAAGGCCTGGCGCCGGTAGCAATGATGATGTTATCCGCCTGAAGTTCTTCGGGCCCATTTTCACCGCTGATTTGAACTGTGTTTTGGGAGGTAAAAACTGCGTTGCCGGAGAAGAGGGTAACCTTGTTTTTCTTTAATAAATATTCCACACCCTTGGTCAGTCGTTTTGAAACCTGGCGGCTGCGTTTAACCGCAGCGCCGTAATCGAGTTTTAGATTATCAAACGAAAAACCAAAATCTTTCCCCTGGGTGCGGAGAGTATAAGCTACCTCGGCGTTTTTAAGCAGGCTTTTGGAAGGGATGCAGCCGACATTAAGACACACGCCGCCTAAAAATTCCTTCTCTACTATCGCGACTTTCTGTCCCAGTTGGGCGGCTCGAATAGCAGCCACATACCCTGCAGGACCCGCACCTATAACAATCAAATCAAATTTACTCATGATTTTCCTCTTCCTGAAATTTTCTAATTTATTCTTCAAAGGGGAATTTATGCCCCCATTGTTCCCGAACTGTATCCAGCGTTTTCATTATGCTCAGGGTTTCATCCAGCGGCATAATATCTGATTCGGTTTTCCCCTCTTTAATGCAGCCCATTACTTCCATGGCCTCGTATTCATATCCGTTATATCCATCAATCGGTAAGGAGATCAGCTCGGGATCTTTTCCTTCCACATGCAGGGTCATTTTAACCGGTTTGTACCAGGGTGAATGGACCACGATTTTACCCTTGCTGCCAAATACAATGGCATCTTTGTCGTCGTAGGAGATCTGGGAGGACATCAGGCACACCAATTGGCCCTGGGAGTAACGCAGCACCAGCGAGGTCTGGTAATCTGCACCGCTCTCCCCAAAACTTGCCAGGCCGGTAACCGCTTCAGGTTCTCCGAACAGGCTGGAAGCCCAGGATACTCCGTAAGAAGCGGTATCCAGCAGGACCCCTGCGCCGAGGTTAAGATCAAAGAAGCGGTTCTTTAGGTCATAGGCCGGTTTGGCAAGAAAATTGATTGTGATGCCGTTTGTTTTTCCGATCACCCCTTCTTTCAACAATTCCCGAATCCGGACGTGGATAGGGAAGAACCTGGTCCACATAGCTTCCATCAGGAATAGATTCTTTTCCCTGGCCAGGTCAACCATGATTTGGGCTTGTTTGGCGTTGATTGAAAATGCTTTTTCACACAGGACATGCTTCCCCTGGTTAAGACTCATTGTTACGTCGCGCAGGTGATAAACACCCGGGGTGCCGATATAGATGATATCAATATCAGGATCAGCGGCTACTTGTTCGTATTCTGTGTACCGGCGGGAAATATTAAATTTATCCCCGAATGCGTCCGCGGTATCTTGATTCCTGGAACCGACCGCCAGCAGCTCGGCATGTTCAGGGATATTGTTTAACGCTTCAGCGAAACGGGTGGCTATTTTTCCTGTACCCAGGATGCCCCATTTTATTTGATCAGACATAAGATTCTCCTCACTTTTTAATAATATGAGACAAAAGATCAATCAAAATCAATTCCTTCCTCAGCCCAGACAATCTTTCCTTCTTTTTCCCTTCTGGCAGGAATGACACAAAGAAACCCCAGGGGTTCCATCCCTGTATTGGTTATCTGATGAAGAATATCGGGAGGGATATGAATGATATCTCCCCGGCTTATGAGGTGTGTTTCTTCATCAAGCAACACTTCCCCTTGACCCTGCAGGATCAGGACTCCGTGATCGTATGGGTGCTGTTCTTTTCTGGAGTACCCCTTGGGGCCAACCTCGTAATAGCGGAAGGCAAAGTTCTCGGCGCCTTCTTTTTTGCCAATAATCCAGGTTTCAGAGACCTGGTTTACTTCCTCGTTCTGGTACATTCGGGAGCGAGCGCCATCCCATTTGAAAATCTGTTTCCAATCGCCGTTAAATTTACGTATCGTTCCCATGTTCAGTTCCTTTTGATCTAAGTGTGGATGCGCCCAGGATAGCTGCGAGGTCAGCTAATGAAATTCTTGAGGTTAGGTCATAACTTAATGGTGTAATGGATACCAATCCTTGAGCCATCGCATAAGCATCTGTGTCTTGACTTAGATACTTGCCTTTGCTGGGAGTGTAAGAGATTTTTTCTGGAGCCCCGAATTGCTGGTTACGATTCTGAATTGAAGGAGTGTAATAAGGCAAACGGTCCTGCCGGGTTACGACACATTTTGTTTCTGTTGAGGCAGAAAGAGGAATTTCCAATTTAAGCACATCGGCATCAAAAGGAAGGGACTCGTTCAGCATTTTTTCAGCAATTTTACGAGTGAAATACACAGCGGTGGAGAAATCCACATTTTCGCTGTAGCTGTGATAATCAACGCTATCAATTTCCTGGGAGACCGCCAAAGTTGGTATTCCTTTTTCTGCAGCTTCAAGCGCAGCCCCTATTGTTCCAGAGACTGTAACACAACTGCCAATATTCTCGCCATAGTTTATACCGGAAACTGCCAGGGCGATATTCCGGTCAGATAATTCGAGCCTGGCGTGTACAACAGCCAGGGCTGGGGTTGCCTTTACGCCGAACCCTTCCCAAGTATGGTTTTCGTATTTAACGATTGTTTTTGTTATTGTCCCGTCCCCACCACAGTTCTGGGTCCGGCTTCTCCCCATGCTGGTTTGTTGTTCGAAGGGAGCGACTATTAACAAATCTCCCAGTGGGTGAAGCGCTTCAGCGGCAGCAGCCAGCCCGGGAGATTGAATGCCGTCGTCATTAGTGAGCAGGATTAATGGTTTCATGACTGGTGCACCTCGAGCAGGGCCTGGTGCAATTGGGAGATATCTTCGTAAATAAAGTCCGGTTTAATATCGCTGCGGCTGATTTCCTCCCGGGAAGTCACCCCGGTGAGGACTGCTGCTGTCCGAATTCCCAGATTAGAAGCTCCCAGGATGTCAGTCTCCAGGCGGTCCCCGACCATGAGGGTATCCTCGGGCTTTGCGCCGAATTCCTTTAACGCGGTTTGAAAGATTGCCGGGTGCGGCTTGCCGGCCACAAAAGGCTTTACTCCCGAGGCAAATTGAAGTGCGCCGATTACCATGCCTGTTCCTGGGTTTATTCCTTCTGGAGTAGGGAAAGAACCATCTGTATTTGTGGCAATGAAGGCGGCGCCGTTCATGATCAACCTCATGGCGATTTTAATCTTTTGATGATTGATCTGGCGGTCCATTCCCGCCACAACTGCGACTACTTCTTTCCCTGGATTTTCTTCTCCAATGGATAACTGGAAACCGGCATCTTCCAGGGTTGTTATCAGCCCATCCATGCCAACCACGTGGAGAGGAGCCCCTGGTCCAAATCGTTCAAGCAGGTACTCTGCCGTGGTGGTGGAACTGGTAATCACGGAGTTTGAATTGGCGGAGATGCCAAATTTTCCAAGCTTATCTATGTAATCCTGGGCGGTGCGTGTGCTGTTATTTGTTAACAAAGCCCAGTTGATTCCGTTCCCAACTAAAAACTCAATAAAGGGATTTATTCCTGGAAGTGGATTGTCCGTTATCCACAAGACACCATCTGCATCCAGAAGGATGGTTTTGAATTTTACCAACTTCATAGTAGGCCTTCAGGGTTGTTATTTTTCCTTTTGACAACGTTCCTGTGCCAATTCCAGCACTCGGAGAGCTGTGAGGTTGTCTGTTACCAGGGAGTTTATGAACCTCCCGCAGGTTGCGCCCAAAATAGCTTCCGCTTTTTCAATATTGCCGGCTACGCCCAGGCGAATAGGAATTTCTAGGATTCCGGGCAGAGAGGTTCCAATCCGCCGTTGATGAAAATCAATCGGGGCAAGGTTCCCCTCAATGTCAAAATATATCGCACAAACATCTCCCACGGCATCAGCCGCTCGAATAGTCTTTATATCTTGCAGGGAGATATGATTTTCTTTATATAGGCTGCAGAATTCCGATTTGGTTGTGCCAATTCCCATCAAGGCAATATCACATTCTTTTCCAATTGAGACTGCTTTTTCAACAGTTGGATCTTTTAACAAAGAGGCGGCCGTTTTTTCATTCTCAACAATAAATGGCGAGAATAAATAAGTCCCCTCCCCGCCGATTTTTTGAGCCATTTGCTCGACCAGAATCTGGGCGCTATATGAATGACGGGTTGATCCCAATACGCCCACCAACTGAACAACCGTAGTGTCCTTGATTGGAATAGTTTCAAAGGCCTCAATGGTCGCTTGAACAGTTGTTTGTGTCCGGGCTTAATGAGATTGGCCAATAATCTTGAAGCGGCTTTGCCGAGCTGCTTCCTGATTTCGTCATAATCTGGCTGATTGCTGAAAACCACTACAGATACATGTTTAAGGTTGAGTGTTTTCTGAAGTTTACTTTCCAGTTCACGATCATACTGGAAGGGACGGTGGATAATAATCTCTACAATGCTTTTCTCCCGGGCCTCGGTTAACATCCGGGAGACGGCGGATCGGGTTAAGCCAATCATCTCCGCGATCTCGGTTTGTTTTTTATCCTCTTGATAATATTTCTCGGCTACAAAGGCTAATAGTTCATCACGCTCGTTGTTATTTCCCATGGGGATAACCCTATTAAATTTTATTAGTGGTCGAATATGTGACAAATTTCCATTGACAGATGGCTAACTACCCACTATATTATATCACATATGTGATTGTTCACTTCACGTATGTAAGTGTTTGAAGAGAGCACTCCATTTTTAGATAAAAAATTAGCTGAATAATTAATGTGATTTGCTGATTGAGCTTGTTTGTATCTGCGACAGGGTGATAATATTAATTAAACAAGAAAGCAACAGTTCCCCGCTTATAAGGCGTGCGGTGGTCACGAATTTTAAGAATTGTTCAGCAAGGCATTGGTGAGATTAACTCTAGAGATAACAGAATAGAAAAAGACCAATGGATAATAGATGAAAATCAAAGATTATTTATGTGATGATGCGGTGATAATTGGGCTAGATGCCAGAGATTCTGAGCAAGTTATTCGTACTTTGGGTGGGAAGCTGCGCAATTTAGGATATGTCAAGGAAAATTTTGTTGAGGCGACTTTGGAGCGGGAGGCAAATTTGCCAACCGGGTTGCCTTTAGGGGGAGAGTACAACGCAGCCATTCCCCATGTGGACATTGAATATGTTAATCAATCAGCTCTAGGGCTGGCTACTCTGAAACAGGATGTTGTGTTTTGTAATATGGTTGAAAACGATGTGGAAGTACCCTGCAGATTGGTGATTATGTTGGCTCTTGATCAACCAAAATCCCAGATTGAGATGCTGCAAAGCGTAGCAGCTGTGCTGCAGGATCAAGAAATTGTAAAAAAACTGGTTTCAGCTGAAACGGCAGAAGAAGTTTTTTCCATTCTGTCATAAGCATCATTAGAAAAGGATAAAAGTATGGCAAAAACCGTGATCGTGTCTTGTGGAACTGGAATTGCCACTTCAACCGTAGCGGCAATAGCGATTGAAGAGGCCTGCAAGGAGGCTGGAATTGATGTCGTCACCAAGCAATGCAAAGGGCAAGAGATCCCTGAATTGCTGAAACAGGGAGCAGATTTGATTGTTACCACCTCCGTTATGCGCTTTGATCCCGGGATCCCGGTGGTGAAAGGGCTGGCGTTTTTGACCGGAGTGGGCAAAGACGCGATTGTACAAGAGATTCTAGATCACCTGAGAGAGTAGTAACCAGAATTTGCTTTTAGTGTTCTTACTGGTACTGGTAAATCCAGCCAATAACTGATTTCAGGGAGATTGTGAGTTCTCTGCAAGTCTTCAAGGAGGTGATAAGTATTCCAAACAATCAGTAAAGTTAAGTAACGCACCACGTATTTTTTATTATTCTTTGGAGGATAAAAAAATGGATTTCCTTACCATACTGAAGTCATTTGTTGACACCATGGGTGCCACAGTGCTTCTGCCCGTCTTCATTTTTATTTTTGCCCTTATCCTGGGCGCGAAAGCCGGTCGTGCTTTCCGGGCTGCTGTGACCATCGGTGTTGCTTTCATTGGTATTAACCTGGTAATCGGGTTGATGTGGGGTGCACTTTCCGGTGTGTCTCAGGCCCTTGTTACCAATGTAGGCATTGAACGCGATATCATTGACGTGGGATGGCCGGCAGCGGCAGCTGTGGCCTTTGCCACCGATGTTGGCTTGTGGGTAATTCCCGTTGGCTTGATCGTAAACTTTGCTCTCTTGATTCCTGGTGTAACCAAAACTCTTAACGTGGATATCTGGAACTTCTGGCACTATGCTTTGATTGGTTCCCTGGTAACCTACGCTTCTGGAAGTCTTCCCATGGGTTTGGCTGCCGCTGCTGTCGCTGCTGCCTTTATGCTCTTCCTGGGTGACTGGACTGCTAAAGGCATTCAGGAATTTTATGACCTACCCGGCATCTCCATTCCTCACGGTATGACTGCCCCTATGGTTCCCCTGGCACTTCCTTTCAACTGGCTGTTTGACCGCATTCCTGGTCTGCGCGACGTGGATGCCGATCCGGATGGAATTGAAAAGAGCCTGGGTTCAACCTTCGGCGATCCGATGGTTATGGGGTTGGTAATTGGCTTGATTCTTGGACTGATTGCCTACTTTGGTGAATTTGCCGGTGCCTTTATTCCCACCCTGGGGAAAATCATTGTGCTCGGTTTTGAGCTGGCCGCCGTTATGGTCCTGCTGCCCCGCATGGTCCGCATTTTGATGGAAGGACTTATCCCGGTTTCTGAAGCCGCCCGCGACTTCATGTCCAAGCGCGCTTCTGATCGCGAAGTTTACATCGGTCTGGATTCTGCAGTTCTGGTTGGACATCCTTCTGCGATTTCAACTGGTCTGCTTTTGGTACCGATTGCGATCTTGCTCTCCATCATTCTGCCTGGCAACCGCATGCTGCTCTTTGCTGACCTGGCAGTGCTGCCCTTCCTCTGTGCTCAGATTGCACCGATGGCAAAGGGTAACATCGTCCGGATGGTCTTTGTTGGAACCATTTTGTTGATCTTTGGTTTCTACTTCGCCAACGCTTTAGCCCCGGCCATTACCGCTATTGCTGGCGGAGCTGGGTTCGCCATCCCCGAAAATGCTGTACTGATTTCCAGTATTGCTGATGGATTTGTATGGTCACCGCTTGCCTTCATGCTCCTGGGTAAATACCTGGGTTGGATCGGCATTGGCCTGTTTGCGATCCTCACAGCCGCTCTGTTCTACTTCTACAAAAAGAACGAAGCTGCCTGGGACAAACTTGCTGGCGCAAGTGGAGAGTAAACTACTAAGGTTATCTTGACAAATAGAACCGGGGTGTGTAATCTCATAAAGGTTGCACACCCCCTTTCTTTGCTCTTGGAGGAAAATAAGCATGGTCCGATCGTTTATTGAAGCTATATTAGGAGAAGTTGGACGGCAAATTTTATACTATTATGAAGCCAACGCTTATTGGATCAATGTCATAGTGTTGATCTATGGTGTATTTATGTTTGCTGCCTGGATGAACATGGTTAGAATTTACCGTTTCCTGATTGTGGAAATGGCAAAAGAAGCCCATACGTCCGAAGAACTCAATCGAAAAAAATCCAATAAAAAGATCCGTGATATCATCGGGATTCCCTGGGAAAAAGCCGTAGAGCAAGCTCCCTTTCCATTTCTCGCTAGAATTGGCGATCTGGTGCCCAAGCGGAACACTATTGAAAATCTACAAGGATATTTTGACGAAAAGGACCTGGCCGATAAAACCTTGAAGGCTCTTCAAGGGGAAAATATACAAAAAATGATGCCCAGCTCCCGAAGAATGCTGCAAAAAGAGCTGGAAGAACGGAAGAAAAAATCAGCCTGAATGTCTTAAGAAAGACTGTTTCGAACTAATCTTGTCCGGGCAAGCTTAACTTAACTAATACTCCCGATAATGTTCCAATGCGGGTGAATTCTCTCGTTTATTAAATATTATTGATCATAATAATTGCCCGGCAGGAAATTTTCTATTTCCCCTTGGGCAGTTCTGGGTTTAAGGAAAGTGTCAGAACTTGACAAAAAGGCCGACAACCCCTATAATTAGCACATACGTGAACACACAAATCACATATGTGATATTGGTACTCAATGAAAAAAACCTGGATCAGCACCCTTGACTCTATCCCGGTTGGCCTGTACGAAAAAGCCCTGCCAAAAAACCTCACCTGGGAAGAACGTTTAATTCTAACCAGGCAGACCGGCTTTGATTTTTTGGAAATCTCCATTGATGATACCGATGAGCGTATCACGCGTTTAGATTGGACCAAAAAAGTGAAACAGGATATTAAGAACACTATGGAGCGGACCGGGGTGAAGATCCAATCATTAAGCCTCAGCGCTCATCGCCGATATCCCCTGGGAAGCAAATCTGCTGAAACTCGCTCAAATGCATTGGATGCTTTTAAGAAGGCAGTTGACCTGGCGGTTGAATTGGGCATTCGGACTATCTTGATTGGCGGCGCAGATAATTACTATGGGGAAAGCGACCAGGAGTCTCAGGATTGGTTCTTAACCAACCTGGGAAAAGGCTTCGAATGGGCCAGCGGGGCGGGTGTAATGCTGGCATTAGAAAACTGGGATATCCAGATAGACACTTTATCAAAAGCAATGGAGTATGTCCGTTATTTTAATTCTCCCTGGTTCCAGGTTTATGCAGATTTTGGGAACTTGATTTTTGCCGGAGTGGATGTGGTTTCCCAGTTAGAGGAAGTAAAGGGGCATATTGCAGCCCTCCATATTAAAGACACCCTTCCCGGGCAGCTGCGGTATGTGACCCCAGGAGAGGGAGAAGTACCATTTGTGGATGCATTTACAAAATTAGCCCAGATCGGTTTCCAGGCGCCAGTGGTTTTAGAACTCTGGACTGAAGAATTTCCTGACGCGGTTGAAATCGTTGAGGAAGCTGGAAAATTCATTAGAGCCCGGATGAAAGATGGTTGGAGTAGATTCCAAGCCGGGCAACCATAATAAGAGGAGTTACACAGTTCGATGACTGACAAACCCTACCTTCAATTAGCTTTAGATTATTTTGATTTGGCACCGGCCCTGGCAATGGCGCAAATTGTTCACAGGGAAGTTGATATTATCGAGATTGGCACTCCGTTAACCAAAGCCGCGGGTATGCTGGCGGTAAAAACAATCCGGGAGATGTGTCCTGATAATTTGATCCTGGCTGATATCAAATCTCCTGATGTTGGTGGGGGGGAAGCAAAGATGGCTTTTGACGCAGGAGCTGACTGGATGACAGTCTTAGGCGCTGCACCCCTGGATACAGTCAAGCTTGCTTTAGAGGAAGCCAACTCCCGACCAGGTAAGGAAATGTTCATCGAACTTACAGGTATTCGAGATATCATTACTCGAGCCAGGGACTGGCGTGGTATCGGGGTTGAGCGTATGGTTTATCACAGGGGATGGGATGAAGGCAATCTTTCCCGCTCCTGGGATGCCCAAGACAAAGATACAATCCAGGAATTGATCCAGATGGGATTTGAAATTTCAGTCGCTGGCGGTCTGGGACTTGATATGATTCCATTTTTCGAAGGATTAGATATTTCCGTTTTTATTATCGGCAGAGCAATCCGGGAAACTCCTGATCCTGCTGCAACCGCCCGGAAATTCCAGGAAGCGATTAATAAATAGAAGATATTTTTTTTGGGGAGGTAAAACGATATGACTTTAACGAAGGAAAAGGCAGAGCAGTATCTATTGCAAATGTATCAAATCCGTGCCTTTGAAGAGCAGGCTGAAAAGAGCTATATGGCAGGCAAAATTCACGGTACGATGCACCTTTCAATAGGGCAGGAGGCATCCGCAGTCGGTTCCATCAGCACACTGGAACCAACTGATTTCATTATTGGTCATCACCGGGGACATGGTCTTTGTATTGCCAAGGGAGCAGATCTCAATTTGATGATGGCTGAATTTTATGGCAAGGAAAATGGATACTGCCGGGGGCGGGGTGGATCCATGCATATTGCTGATGTGGACGGCGGTAACCTGGGAGCGAATGGTGTTGTCGGCGGAGGCATCCCGCTGGCTGTAGGAGTTGGTATTGGTTTGAAAATGCAGGCGGAAAACAAAGTGCTGCTGGCATTTTTTGGTGATGGGGCGGCATCAACCGGTGCCTTCCACGAGTCGATGATTCTGGCAGTGCTATACCAGGTGCCTGTTGTTTTCATTTGCGAGAACAACCAGTACGCCATGTCTTTTTCAGCAAATGATTGGACAACAAGTAAAAAAATTGCGGCCCACGGAGAAATCTACGGCATGCCCGGAAGCACATCAACTGACGGAAATGACCTTCTGGAGGTTCAGAAGGCAGTCGAAGCAGCAGTTAAACGAGCGCGTGAAGGGGGAGGACCCTCTTTAATTGTAAATGATACCTACCGCTGGCGGGGACATTCCAAGAGCGATCGAAATCGTTATCGAACAAAAGAAGAAATTGAGAAATGGAAGAAGAAGGATCCGATTCTAAGATTCCAGAAGCAATGTATCGGTGAAAAATTGCTGTCGGAAAAAGAAGCTGAAAAAATTAAGGATCAGGGCTATGCTGATATCGAGTCAGCCCGCCTGTTTGCTGAAGCCAGTCCTGAACCTGACGTCGCAGCACTTGAAGAAGGGGTATACGCGCCATGAGAGAGATCACATACTTAGAAGCTGTACGCGAAGCAATGACACAGGAAATGGAGCGTGATTCCCGCGTTTTCCTGATAGGAGAAGACGTTGGTGAATACGGCGGAGCTTTTCAGGTATCCTACGGTATGCTGGAAAAGTTCGGCCCCGAACGTATCCTGGATACCCCCATTACTGAGTTGGGTTTAACTGGTGCGGCAACTGGAGCTGCCTTGATCGGCATGCGCCCTATTGCGGAAATCATGTTCATGGATTTCACTACCCTGGCATCAGAGCAGCTGGTAAACCAGGCTGCTAAATTGCGCTTTATGTTTGGAGGGAACGCTACCGTGCCGTTGGTGTTGAGGACACCAGCAGGATCCGGAACCGGGGCAGCTGAACATCATTCCCAAAGTTTCGAAAATTGGTTTGTTCATGTTCCGGGATTAAAGGTAGTTATGCCCACTACGCCTTATGATGCTAAAGGGCTGTTAATTGCGTCCATCCGGGATGATAACCCGGTGGTTTTCATAGAACATAAACTGCTCTATAAAACTAAAGGTGATGTACCGGAAGAGCTTTATGAGATTCCGCTGGGGAAGGCGGATATTAAAAGGGAAGGAAAGGATCTTACAATTATTGCCACCTCGATCATGGTGCAACGCTCTTTGCAGGCTGCAGAAGAGTTGGCTAAAGACGGCATAGACGTTGAGATCGTTGATCCCCGCACGCTGCGCCCCCTGGATACCGAAACTATCGTCAATTCTGTCAAGAAAACCGGTAAGGTTCTAATTGTCCATGAAGCGGTTAAAACGGGCGGATTCGGCGGCGAACTCGCCGGCGTGATCGCCGAAAGTGAAGCGTTTGGCTATTTGGACGCGCCGATCCTGCGTTTGGCGGGACGGGAAGTTCCCATTCCATATAATCGTAATCTTGAACTTAAAGCAGTTCCTCAGGTTGAAGATATTATCCAGAAAGCCAGGGAACTGGTAAATTTAAGGGTGTAATATGGCAATTGAAATGATCATGCCCAAAGTGGACATGGACCAGGAAACCGGGACAGTGGTTGAATGGCTGAAAGGTAACGGTCAGCAGGTTGAGGAAGGTGAAACAATCCTGGTGATGGAAACAGACAAAATTGCCATTGATGTTGAAGCGCCGGGAACAGGGATACTGGATGGTATCTCCGCTAATCCGGGCGACGTTGTTCCTATTGGAACGGTGATAGCTTACATCCTGGCAGAAGGGGAAGATCTACCAAAGAAACCAATTGAATCAAAAGAACCTGTTCTGGAAATCCCAGAATCATCTGTTCCCGCCGAAATAGAGATATCGGCTACACCAGTTGCCAGAAATATGGCAGCAGTTCATGGTGTTAATCTGGCTGTTGTGGACTCAACTGGTACTGGCGGGAAAGTCACCAAAGCGGATGTTCAGGCAGTTGTCTCCCGGGCAGCCAAACCGGTTGATCCCCGGGAAATTTATGCAACACCAGCAGCGAGAAGAACTGCCAGAATTGAGGCCGTGAACATGGGATTAGTTCGGGGCAGTGGGCCGGGAAGTCGGATCCAGGTAGCTGATGTAAAAGGCTACCTGACCAGTAAAACCCAGGCTGATTTTGCAGCAAGCCCTCAGATACAAGCAGGGGAAGTTATTCCATTAATTGGCATGCGCCGCACTATTGCAGAGCGATTAACGGCAAGTTACCAATCTATACCGCATATCCAATTTACTGTTCGTGTTGATATGACTAATTTCTTCAAAGCGCGGAACGACTACAATGAATTAGCCCTTAAGCGCGGAGATGACAAGGTGTCTGTTACTGCTGTGCTGGTAAAATTAGTGTCAATGGTTTTAACAGATCATCCCTGGGTAAATAGTTCGCTCATTGATGACAAAATCATCCTTCATAAGGACATTAACATTGGCGTTGCGGTAGCCCTGGAAAAAGGATTAATTGTTCCCGTGGTCAAAAACGCAGATCAAAAAGGAATCAGTTTGATCGCCTTTGAAACCAATGATCTCATTACCCGGGCCAGAGAAGAAAATCTGAACAGCGCGGACGTCAAAGACGGAACATTTACGATAACCAATCTTGGACCATTTGGTGTAGAGCAGTTTAATGCCATCATCAATCCTCCGGAAGCAGGTATCCTGGCGGTGGGATCCACAACATCTGAAGTTGTGGCTTTACCAGATGGCACGATTGCTACCAGGCCGATAATGCGGCTGACATTGTCTGCGGATCACAGAATTGTTGATGGTGCTGTTGCGGCTAGATTTATTGGTGATTTGAAGACCACTTTAGAGAATCCAATCTTGATGAATTATTAATTAGGAGAACTAATGCTGGAAATCACTGTAATTATTATTCACGAAGTAGGGCTTCATGCCCGGCCTGCGTCCCTGTTTGTGCAGACAGCCGCAAAATATTCAAGTGATATTGAAGTCACTCATGGCGAAATTACAACCAATGCAAAAAGTATCCTGGGTGTTCTCACCCTTGGCGCTCATAAAGGCGCGGAAATAAACATCAAAGCTGAGGGCGAAGACGCCGAAGAGGCGCTGAAAGCTTTGGAACAGCTTGTGTTGAATAATTTTGGAGAGGATGAATGAAAAGCATTTCAGGCATTCCTGCTTCCTATGGCATTGCAATCGGCTCGGCTTTTGTGTTTGACCGTGCCGAGATAGTCATTGAGACTTATTCGATAAAAGATCCGGCTGCAGAGTGGAAACGGTTTGAAGAAGCCCGGGAAAAAACCCACCATCAACTTGATGAAGCCTATCAGAAAACAAAAGACGATTGCGGTGAAGAAGCAGCCGAAATTTTTAATGCCCAGAAATTAATGCTTGAGGATCCTGAATTAATCAATACGGTAAAAAACCAGGTTGAAAAAGACCTCACCAATATTGAATCGGCTTTATATAAAACAGCTGAAAGTTATGCCCAACAGCTAGAAGCTATCAATGATGAATATCTGAGCGCACGGGCGCTGGATATCCGGGATGTTTCATCTCGCTGTTTGAGAAATCTATTGGGCACAACCGATTCGCCTGCTGCCGCATTAAAGATACCCTCGATCATCGTAGCAAGGGATCTCACTCCCTCTGATACAGTTCTGCTTGACAAGGATTTTGTTTTGGGGTTTTGCACCGCTGAAGGTGGATCAACTTCCCATACGGCAATATTGGCCAGAGGACTTGGCCTTCCTGCGGTCGTGGGAGTAGGAACCGCTATTGAAGACATTCAGAATGGCGAAGAGTTGGTTTTAGACGGTGACGCGGGGGTAATAGTTATCAATCCCGATCAGGGCGCGCTGGAAGAATTTAGCAGTAGACAGGAAAAGTTTTATAAGCTCCAGGCCGAGGCTGAAGCAATCACCCATCAACCCGCAGTGACAACTGATGGTCATCAGGTGGAAATTGTTGCCAATATTGGGAATGTAGAAGGTGTGCAAACAGCTCTCGATGCTGGAGCCGAGGGTGTGGGCTTGTTGCGCTCTGAATTCTTGTATCTGGAGAGATCCAGTTTGCCGTCAGAAGAAGAACAGTACCAGAATTACAAAACGATCGCCGATGCCTTTGGAGATAAACCGGTTATCCTGCGTTCGCTGGATGTGGGGGGAGACAAGGATATTCCGTATATCGATATGCCTGCGGAAACTAACCCCTTCCTGGGAGTTAGAGCAATCCGTCTTTGTTTGTCACGTCCTGAGTTGTTTAAGCCGCAATTAAGGGCGGCATTAAGAGCGGGATATGGGAATAATCTGAAATTGATGTTCCCTATGGTTGCAACTGTAGATGATGTGCTCAAAACCCGGGAGGTACTGGAAGAGTGCCGGGGTGAGTTAAAAAACGAAGGCTTTGATGTTGCTGATGAGATGGATATCGGTATTATGATCGAGATTCCCTCCGCTGCGATTATGGCTGATCAATTATCTGAAGTTGTGGATTTCTTTTCAATTGGAACCAATGATCTCAGCCAATATACTTTAGCAGCGGACCGAACCAATGCCCAGGTTGCTCAAATCGCATCCGGTTTCCAACCCGCCGTCTTCCGCTTGATCAAAGGGGTGATTGACGCAGCGCATTCAAATGGAAAATGGGTTGGATTGTGTGGTGAGATGGCTGGTGAGCTGTTGGCCATTCCTATTCTACTGGGATTAGGGCTGGATGAGTTCAGCATGAATCCTCCTGCCATTCCCTTTGCAAAACAGCTAATTCGCTCGATATCTTTTAAGCACGCTCAACAGGTTGCTCAAACAGCGCTAGACCTAAGAAGCGACACCGAAATTCGGGAATATATCCAGAAAGTGATCCCGGAAGTAAATATAGGGTAAAAATCCCATGCGAACATTTCCCGAATGCTACGGATGTCTCCTGCGGCAGGCTGTATCTGCCATGAATTACGGCGGGGTAGACCAGAGGACCCAAATCGATACTATAAAAGAAGTACTGCATACCCTGGAGAAAGCCGATGATTCGCTTACTCCATCTAACCATGCCGGTCAAACGAATCGGGTAATAAGAGAGAGGGTTGGGATCGATGATCTTTACCATGAAATTAAACAGGAAAGCCACATCTTGGCCGAGGGATATTTGGAGGATTTGATAGATTTATCAAATGGAGGCAGCGACAAACTCGAGCAAGGGCTAAAGATAAGCGCGGCGGGCAATATTATTGATGTTGTTCACGTAAATGATTATGACCTCTGGAAAGAAGTAATTACTACTGTAAACCAGGAGCTGCAGGGCGGGGGAGTAGAAGCTTTCCGGCAAAGAATCGCCGAATCGCCCTATTTGTTATATCTGGCGGACAACGTGGGAGAAACTATATTCGATCGGGTATTTATTGAAACTCTGGACATTCCCGTGATCTATGCAGTCAAAGGTGGCCCAATTCTAAATGATGCCACCCTGGAAGATGCTCTGGCAGCTGGAATTGATCAGCTAGCAGAGATAGTAGAGACAGGGTCCCGATCACCGGGCACTATTCTTAATCAATGTTCGGAGGAATTCCAGCAGCTTTTTGAGAAATCAAACCTGGTCTTATCCAAAGGACAGGCAAATTATGAAACGCTGGACGACAAGGGGGATAAAATATTTTTCTTGTTACGGGTAAAGTGCCCCGTTCTGAGCAGGGAGATTAATTCACCTCTTGATACACTGGTGCTGAAGCAGGGAGCCTCTCTGAAGTAATCGGTTCAGACACGATTTTTCTCTCTCTACCCTCTCCAATTAAATATTAAACACAGCCCCTTGCTCTGGATACTCGACATCCTGTATGCCGGCTTCATGCAATTTCTCCATCAATGGCTCTGCGCCGCGGGGTTCGCCGTGAACCAGGAACACCTTTTTAAGGGTTTCCTGTGTGGCCTGAGCATATTCCAGCAGCAGCTGCTGGCCAGCATGAGCGGAAAAGCCGTTAATGGTGATCACTTCTGCCTGGCGGTTGTAGGTTTTTCCGAATATTTTGATTTGTTTTTCCTGTTCAGCCAGCCGCCTTCCCAGGGTGTGGGGAGCCTGCCAGGATACAATCAAAATCGTATTGCGCGAGTCCTCAATATGGTTCTTTAGATGATGGAGAATGCGACCTGTTTCTGCCATCCCTGAAGCGGAGATGACCACAAATGGAGGTTTTGTGAAATTAATTGCTTTGGACTCTTCCACTGAAAGAGTGTATTTTAATCCCTCGAAATCCAACGCGGCGTGGTGTTTATCCTGGGAAATAAAATCACGGGTTTCTTCATCAAAACATTCCGGGTGTTCTCTGAAAACCTGTGAGGCCCGAATAGCCAGTGGACTGTCTACAAAGACCGGGATTACCGGGATATCTCCATCCTCAACCATTTTATGCAAGCAATACACCAGCTCTTGGGTGCGGCCAACAGCAAAGGAGGGAATTATCACCCTTCCCTTGCGGGCTATGGTTCGTTGGATCACATTACGAAATTCAAGAAAAGCTTCTTCTGGATCTCGTTTTTTCTCGTCACCATAGGTTGATTCCATGATCAGGATATCCGCATTGTCAGGAAGGATTGGATCACTGATCAGCTGTAGTCCGGGTCGGCCAATATCTCCGGAGAACCATAACCGGGAAGTTTTTCCTCTTTCTGTAATATCCAAAACGACCGCAGCGGATCCTAAAATATGACCAGCATCTACCAGGTGGGCTTTTACCCCAGGAACCGGTTCAAAATATTCCTGATAATTGACACACGCAAACAGGGGAGCTACACGAGCAGCATCTTCCTTGGTGTAAAGAGGTTCAATGATCGGTTTGCCTTGTTTTAGGCGCTTTTTATTGAGATATTCAGCATCTTTTTCATGGATATAACCAGAATCCAGCAGCATGATATTGTCCAGGTGAGCTGTTGCGCTGGTGGTGTAAATAGGGCCGTTAAACCCCTGTTTTACCAGATTTGGCAGGTTGCCGCTGTGATCGATATGAGCGTGGGAAAGGATCACAGCGTCAATTTCGTCTGGGCGAAAAGGAAATGTCCGGTTGCGAGTGAAGGATTCTTTTCGGCGGCCCTGGAATAAGCCGCAATCCAGCAGCAGCTTATGATTGTTGACTTCCACTAGATGCATGGAACCGGTAACTGTTCTGGCAGCCCCGTAAAAACGGATTTTCATTCAGTGCTCCTTGATATGCTGGCCTTTGTTAATACAGACAAGATATCTTCGCCAAATCTTTCCAACCTCCAGGGAACATCCGCTAACACCCTGGCTAATTCCTCTCTATTTGACGGATTGCTTGATACCAACGCGTAAAGCAGTTCCCGGGGCAGAACCACAGCAGAGTTGACATTCATTTTTTGGGCAGTTCGTTTCCGCCAATCCCGCAGCGCTTTCTCCCTGGCAAAAATAGAGTCATCGACTCGTTCTCGCCGGGGAGGACGGACTGGATCAGAAGCCAAACCAGCTTTGATGGCTTGGACCAACCCTTCCGTGTGCTTGCGCAGGGCGTTTTTTCCAACCAGGTTCAAATTTAAAAGCTGCTGGGCGCTGGTCGGGCATTGCTCCGCCAGGTTTAACAAGGACTGGGAGCTGAGTACCTTGAATACTGGCTGGTTTCTCTTTTTGGCAACCTGGTCCCGGTATTTAAAAAGCTTCACCAGAACAGCTGCTTTTTGGGGTGGGAGTTTTCTGGCTCCGTTGATTCGCCAATAAGGAGCCAGTTTTTCTTCCCGATCCTGGCGGTGCACCTGACAGGCGCGGGAAAAATCTTCTGTGGCAATTGGAGTGAGTCCCTTTTTCTCTAATTCGGCTGCCAGGACCTGGCGAATTTTAATCAGGTAGTGGGTATCCATTTGTGCATACTGGAGCATGTCCTCAGCTAAGGGGCGCTTGCCCCAGTTGGCACGTTGATATTTTTTATTTACCCGGACCCCGACAATTTCTTCCAGGAGGGCATCAAGACCAAGTTTTTTTCGGCCTAGAATTTGAGCCGCCAGCATGGTGTCAAATAAATTGTGGAAATTAAAATGATACTCGTTGTACATGATTAAAATATCATATTCAGAAGCATGGAATATTTTCTCTATTCCGGGATTTGAGAAAATATCTCCCAGGGGAGAGAGGTCCTCCAGAGCAAGAGGATCAATAATATAGTCTTTTTTGAAGCTGGAAATTTGAATCAGGCAGACCTGTTCCTGATAAGCATAGAGACTGTTGGCTTCAGTATCAACGGACAGGGTCTTTTCACCCCCAATATCCTGCAGTGTTTTTTCAAAAACATCTTGCTGGTTTACGAATTGAGGCGGCTTAAGCTTGATATTGTTTTGTGTCATAGATTTCAATTATAGCAGGGAGAAGCGTTTATTCGATCTCTGAAAATCCCTTCAAGACAATCAAATAACTTTGTCGTGCAGGAGTGTGTCGCTCTCTTTTCCCGTTTCGCTTGTCCTGAGTCCTTCGTCTCCACTTCGTTTCACTCAGGACGACAAACTCTCCTTTTGTCATTCCGAGGAACGAGGAATCCACCAAACGATCAGGGGACTAAATCACCGGATTTTGCCAATTTGGATTGAAGTGATGTCTGGTCTCAGTATGGATCCTTCGCAAGCTCAGGATGACAGAAGGAAGGGAGGTTGTCATTTTCCCTGCTTGCGTAATCGAAGGACTAGGGGTGACTTCTAAGTGGAGTGCAAGGTCTTTTCGAAAACTAGCGCGTCATCCCCCCCTTTGTAATAAGCACTCCAGGTATCAACCTGTTGGTAGGCATGTTTTTTGTAGAGCTGGATAGCGGGGTGATTAGACTGGCGTACGCTTAACCGGATCCTGGGCAAATTGATCTGAGATTCGCAGGTTTCCAGCAGCGTTGACCCGAGTCCAGCTTTCTGGTATTCAGGAAGCACAGCCAGGGTGGCTATCCAGGCAGTTTGCTGCATCCGGCGCAAATCGGCTGCGATGAATCCAATCAGCGTGTTTTTATCCGCAGCTTTAAGACGAAGCACTTGAGGCAGGGTTAGTACTCCCAGGACATCCAGCATCGGCCAGGCATCAACTTGAAAACAGATTCTTTCCAGTTGGTAAAGTTCTCTTAAGTCATGCCAGGTAGCGGGCATGATTTGAATTCCGCTACCTGGAAGAGTTTTATACTCACTCATTTATCAATCCAGAATGGCTGGGCCAAGGTAGTCAATTATAAATCTTTTTCATAGTAGCGGTAGGTTTTGTACACTTCCCCGCCCATGGCAATAATTGGTTTGTTCATCAAGTCATTATTATCCAGGATCCAGCTCATTTCAGCCATTTTGATGCCTTTTTTCAAGGCTGCCTGGGCGGTCTTGAAGTAAAAAAGGGCATCTATACCCAAATTGCGATACTCTGGAATCACACCCAGGGCGAATACCCTGATCCAGCTGACCTTGCGGCGGATCTTCCACTGCCAGACCAGCTTTCCCATCGTCCACCATTCCGGTGTATTGGGTTTGGGGTAGGCAAGTCGCAGGGGTTTATTTAAATCTGGAAGCGTCAGACTGAAACCAACAGGTTTGCCATCTTTCTCGGCAATAAAGACCAGGTCTGGATCAATGATGGAATGCAGTTCGTCTGCCAGTTGATCAAATTCAAGATCGGTCATAGGTATAAAACCCCAGTTCATTGACCAGGCATTGTTGTAAAGAAGTTTTAACTTGTTGACTTCATCATCGTACTTCTTCATATCCAGGTTGTGGATGGTGATGTTCTTACGCGCCAGAATCCGGGTGGTAAGTTTGTCCAGCCGTTCCCCGGTGATTTCCATAAACTTTTTTACACCTAGTTTGTAGGCCCAAAGGTCACGTGCGTACTTGTACCCTGACTTTTCAATATAATCTACATAATATGAGGGGTTGTAAGTCATCAGGATGCGGGGATTGTCGTCAAATCCATCTACCAGCAAACCGCACTCATCGTTGGTAGACCACTGGGCAGGACCTCGCAGGGCAGTGTGCCCCCTTTCCTTCGCCCATGCTTCAGCGGTTTTAAACAACAGTTCTGCAGCTTCATAATCTTCCAGTACTTCAAAAAACCCAAAGAAGGCAACATTCTCACTCTGGTATTCATTATGGAGGTGATTGGTAAAAACAGCAATCGTGCCTGCTATCCTCTCGCCGCGAAGCGCCATGTAGAACTGGACTTCTGAATGTTGAAAGAAAGGATTTTTCTCTGGATCGGTAAAGTGCATTCTCTCCGAAAAGATAGGCGGCACCCAATAAGGATCATCTTTATATACCGTCCAGGGGAAGCTTAAAAACGCTTTTCTATCCTCAGTGGTCTCAACAGACTTAATGATAAGGGAATTCATAGAGTTGTCCTTTGAAGATTAGCGATGATCGTTTCATTGAGAAGGGGAATTAACCGGTGTGCCCCTTGATTATACTAGATAGGAATCCCTATGGTATGATTTTAGGGTGATTACTCAACCCTTTATTTTGGACATATTCCCGCTTTATTCAATCATACTGACCTGTAGCGCAGCGCTCGGTTTGGGCTTGTCGGCCTGGATGGCTGCAGAGAGGAAACGGTTCATTGTTGATGCTGGAATAGGGCTGATATTTGTAAGTCTGCTGGGTGCCAGGATTGGTTATGTCTTTTTGAATTTTTCCTTTTTTAGGAACCATGCAAGTCAAATACCCCAAATCTGGCTGGGAGGCTTGAGTTGGCCGGGGGCGCTGATGGGTGCCGGCGCTGCTTTATTGGGTATTCATCTGATCTGGAAGGAACCCCTGGGAGAGTTGGCAGACAGCTATCTTCCACTAGTGGGAACTGTCGCAGCTGCGATTTGGATGACCGGGTGGGGAGCAGGAGTTGGTTATGGTCCCCGAACGAGTGCCTGGTTTGGAATTCCAGTAAGAGATCTTTTTGGTGTTGTAGAGAACCGCTGGCCCCTCCCCATTCTTGGGACGGTGTTAAGCGCAGGATGGATAACAGGCTTAATCCTGCTTCCACTGAAACAGTGGAATGTTAAACCTGGCTGGAGGGCAGTGCTTGGATTTATAGGTATCGTAGTAATTAATGGAATTATTTCTGTTTTCCGGGTAGACCCTTCGCCTTTGCTGTGGGGATTAAGAGGTGAAACCTGGTTTTCCATAGCGCTGATGGTCTGTATTGTGGGAATTATTTTGAACCAGAGGAATTCAACAAACGATGAAAAAACTGAACCTTAATGCCACTAAGGCTATTGATTCACTAACTAATTTTATTAAATCTACTGTGAATAATGCTGGTTTTTCCAAAGTGGTTCTGGGTGTCTCTGGCGGGGTGGATTCTTCTCTGAGTGCGTTCCTCTCAGTTCAGGCTCTGGGAGCAAAAAATGTCTTGGTGCTGCGGATGCCGTATAAAACTTCCTCGCAAGAATCTCTTGAACACGCCAATCTGGTCATTGAGCAGCTAAGAGTGCCGTCATTGACGATTGATATTTCTGAAGCGGTAGATGCAGTCCTGGTTAACTTTCCAGATGCAAGCCCGGTACGGCGAGGGAACGTGATGGCTAGGATACGGATGATAAATGTTTATGACCAGTCGGCAGCTTTCCCGGGATTAGTCGTGGGCACGGGCAATAAAACCGAGTCCTTGCTGGGCTACAGCACCTTACACGGAGATGGAGCATTTGATTTTAACCCGCTGGTCGATCTTTATAAAGCCCAGGTACGGCAGCTGGCAGCCGAATTAGGTGTTCCCCGGCCAATCATCGAAAAACCACCTTCAGCAGATTTATGGGTGGGACAGACAGATGAAGAAGAAATCGGCTTTACTTATGACGAGATGGACCGCCTGTTGTATGCGCTTGTAGAAGAAGGACTCAGCTCAAGAGATTGCCTGGAGGCAGGATTTTCTGAAGAGTTTGTGCAGACTATCGTCAGCCGGGTTAAAAAGTATCGCTTTAAGAGCACCCTGCCCCTGGTGGGTTCAGTTGGTCAATTTCCACTTGCTGATCTAGAGAAGCTTCCAGCTTTTATTTGATTTAATTATTGATTGGAGTAAACTATCCGTCCTTTGAAGATATCTCTCTGGAAAACAAGAAAGGGTTTAATGGATTATTTGGAGCAGAAACCATGACAAAAAAAACTTTACCGGCAAGGAATGAAATACCTCAGGAAGAGACCTGGAATCTGGAAAGCATTTTTCCAAATGTAGAAGCCTGGAAGAAAACCTATGAAAAGGTAGAAAGCCGTCTGCCTGAACTTGATGAGTATAAAGGAAAATTGGACCAGAACCCCAAAACATTGCTTGACTGCCTGGTCCTTCGAGAAGAGATTCTTCGGGAGGTGGAGAAAGTCTATGTTTACAGCGGGTTGGAGAGCACTGTAGATGCCTCGGATCAAGACGCCCTGGCACGTTCAGGGCAAGGACAAGGACTGGGGGCCAGGGCATATGCCGCGGTTTCCTTTATTGAACCAGAGATAATGACTCTGGGAATGGATCGGCTTAAGAAATGGATGGGCGAATTGGCTGAACTGGCGATTTACAGCCATTACTTTGCAGACCTGGAGCGGCAAAAAGCGCATTTGCGGTCCGCAGAGGTGGAAGAGGTGCTGGCGCAGTCAGCTGACCCCCTCGCGCTCTTTCCCAACGCCTATGGAAGCTTGATAAACGCTGACTTAACGTTCACCCCGGCAAAAGGGAAAGATGGTTCCGAAAAAGAAGTTGGACAAACCAGTATAGATGATTTAATCACTGACCCTGACCGGGAGATCCGCCGCACAGCCTGGGAACATTATGCGGACGCATATTTAAAGAATCAGAATACCATCGCTGCCATCCAGACCGGCGGTTTCAAACGAGATGTATTTATGGCCAAGGCCCGCCTGTATGGTTCCTCCCTGGAAGCATCCATGTATCCGGGTAACATCCCGCTGGAAGTCTTCCATAACCTGATCAAGGTTTATAAAGAAAACCTGCCTACTTGGCATCGCTATTGGCGGCTCCGGAAAGAAATATTGGGTTATGACGATCTGCATGTTTATGATATCGAAGCGCCTTTGGCTTCTACAAAACCTCATATCCCTTATCATCAGGCAGTTGATTGGATCTGCGAGGGTATGGCTCCCCTGGGAGAGGAGTTTGTCAAAACTCTCCGGAAGGGCTGCTTGGAAAGCCGTTGGGTGGATCGGGCACGCAACAAAGGCAAAACACAGGGAGCTTTTTCCTGGGGCGTGTATGATACCCAACCTTTCATCATGATGAGTTATGCTGACGACGTGTTCAGCCTCAGCACCCTGGCTCATGAGCTTGGACATTCAATGCATTCCTACTATACCCGGGAAAACCAACCCCATATCTACGGAGATTATTCTCTCTTCGTCGCTGAAGTGGCTTCCAACTTTAATCAAGCGATGGTACGAGATTATTTGTTCCGCACCCAGGAAGATCCTAATATTCAACTGGCGCTAATTGAAGAGACTATGTCTAATTACCACCGCTATTTCTTTATCATGCCAACTCTGGCGAGATTTGAGCTCGAAATGCACGAACGCGTGGAACGAGGCGAACCGGTCAATGCCAGGTTAATGATTGACTTGACCGCTGACCTCTTTAAAGAGGGCTACGGGGAAGAAGTGGTCTTTGACCGGGACCGGATCGGCATCACCTGGGCCCAGTTCGGACATATGTACATGAATTATTATGTCTACCAGTATGCCACGGGGATTTCCGGGGCCAACGCGCTGGTCAATAAAGTGCTCAAAGAAGGTGAGAAAGCAGCCCAGGAGTATCTTGGTTTCTTAAAGGCAGGAAGCTCATTGTATCCCCTGGATGCCTTGCAGAAAGCAGGAGTAGACTTAACCGATCCAGAACCAGTGAAAGCAGCATTCCTGGTATTGGCAGATACGGTAGACCGCCTGGAAAAGCTGGCGCTATAGTTTTAGCGACGATTATTTACGATTCTTAATCCAGCTTACAAAAACACCCCGTGACGCTTCTCTAAGATCTCACAGGTGCGGTTAATCTCTTGACCTTTTTTAGTATCAGTCCAGTTCAATTCCTCGCCGATAATTTCCGCTGCTTCAATTAGTGAATCCTTCGATAGGCGACCCAACCAGGCCAATTTTGTGCGGCGGATCAGGAAGTCATCCAGGTGGGTGACCATTTCCTGTTCAACAAGATAGGCAATTTCTCCCCGGGTATACCCGGGGAAATGTTTTAATGGAGGATCAGATTTCTTTGAGAGAAAATCGGCGATCTCTGTTGTTCTTGTGCCGTAACGGGCAAAAAGCTGCTCTATCCGCTCGAGAGGGATATCGCTCTTTTTTGTGATGTTTTTTATCCATGGTTGCTGTTTGTCCGTGCCTGCAGGATAATTCTTTCCTCCCCCGATAGGCAGCCTTGAGGTGCTCGCCTGGCGGACTTGGTTCAGGCGGTTAAGGACCTGGTCTGTGACCTGTTCCGACAACGCCCGGTAGCTGGTCCACTTCCCGCCCACGAGATTCAGAATTGGCCATGACGCACGAGAAGATTTTTCCACGATTTCAATGGAATGATCCCGGCTGATCTGCCCGGTACTTCCCGTGGCCACGGGAAGGGGGCGGACACCGGAGAACTGAAATACGATTTGTTCCCTGGTGACTTTCAGAGAGGGAAAGATTTGAGGAACCATGCCGAGGATATATTCGGTTTCTTCTTCGGTGCAGACAGCATTATCGGGATTATCTATCCGAAGATCGGTGGACCCGATCATGACATGATCCTGGAGGTAAGGGAAGATAAGCACGATCCGCCCATCTAAATACTCAAAAAAGATTTCATGGCCGCCGATCGCTTCCCGCAATTCAGGATGTTTAACAATTAAATGAGAGCCTTTTGTGCCTCCGATGAAGTTTGATTTACCGTTAATCTCATTGTTGATAACGTCAATCCAGGGTCCTCCGGCATTAATTATTATTTCAGGGCTAATAGAAATATCTTCCCCGCTGATTTCATCTCTCAGCAGTATCTTGTTTTCTTCAGATCTCACAGGGCGGATGTAATTCAGCGCCCTGGCATGATTACCTTCACCTTCTCCATCCAGAAGTATTTCCATTGCTAACCGCTCCGGGGAATACATGCCGCCGTCATAATAAGTGGCAGCGAACCGTATATCCGGGTTGAAATCAGGCCACTTTTGAAGAGCTTTATCATGGCTGTCGATCCGGTGTCCAGGCATGGGGCTGTCCCCCCGGACATAGGCGTCGTACATCATCAGACCTAATTTGATGATCACTGCGCCCCTCTCGGCTGGCCGATCAAGAAGACCTAAAAATTTAAGGGGGGAATTTAATAAACCAGAAAACCATTTAAAAATGGGGATCGTAGTTGGTAAGGGGTGGGTCAAATGGGGCGCGTTACGGAGCAAGTTGTTGCGTTCATGCAAGGCTTCGCGAACCAGACGGAACTCTCCATTCTCAAGATACCTGATGCCGCCATGCAGCATATGAGAGGAAGCCATGCTGGCACCAGAGCAAAAATCAGAGCGATCAATAATTAAACAGTCAATTCCCTGCAAAGCTAAATCACGAAAAGTACCTATGCCGTTAATTCCAGCTCCAATGATGAGAACAGTTGTCTTTGGATTATTCTTAATTGACTGAATCGTTTGTGCCCGGTTCATCATGTTTTGTAATCTCCGAAAAAAACCACACTGGATCGAAAATATTCAGTTATTGATTTGATAGGCATGTTTTGATATCTAACAGCCAGCTAACCTTTCTATTCTTATCTAAAGGTTATAATATGTCAAAGATATTTTATCACCCTGATAGCTACTTAGTTAACAAAGGAAATTGATTTCTTAGTGAACGGCGGCGACGGCCTGCCCTTCGGGAGGAGAGGATGACTTCATTTCATACCATAAAATGGCTGGACTCTGGGTTGGTGAGCATGATTGACCAGCGCAAGCTTCCCCACGATGTTATTTACAACGAATATCAAGATCCTGCTGCTGTAGCAGGAGCGATCAAAGATATGGTCATCCGCGGCGCTCCTGCAATTGGAGCAGCCGCAGCTTATGGTTTAGCCCTGGTCCCCTGGCATGACGAGACAGGAAGCCTGGAAGAGGTTTATCAAAAACTTGGGGGAGCGGCGCAGATTCTGCGGGAGTCCCGGCCGACTGCTGTAAACCTGTTCTGGGCCATAGACCGCATGATGGCTCTGGTTGAGGAAATCGATTATTCTTCGGTAGCAGAATTAAAAGAACGGTTGTTGAAGGAAGCACTGCTGATTGCCGAAGAAGACGTGGAAACTAACAAAGCCATCGGTAAAAATGCGATGCCCTTGATTCCGGAAGGTGCTGTGATCTTCCACCACTGCAATACGGGCAGCCTGGCAGCCGTGGATTATGGCACTGCGCTGGGTATCATCCGTTTGGCGCATGAAGAGAATAAAAACGTATTTGCTTTTGTGGACGAAACGCGACCCCGACTGCAGGGTGGGCGATTAACAGCCTGGGAACTGCTGCAGTATGGCGTTCCGTTTAAGGTCGTCGCAGACAGCACTTCAGGACATTATATGCGGACGCAAAGGGTGGATTTATGTGTGGTGGGGACTGACCGAGTAGCAGCAAATGGCGATGTAGCAAATAAGATAGGAACCTACAATCTGGCTGTTGTAGCTCATGAAAACAAGGTGCCGTTTTATGTTGCGGTCCCAAAAACAACCATCGATATGAACACGCCTTCCGGAGATCAGATTGAAATCGAGGAGCGACCGGCTGAAGAGGTCACTCATGTTGGCAGCTGGCAGATCACACCGAATGGCACACCAGTGGGGAACCCGGCATTTGACATTACACCGGCGAAATATGTAACTGCCTTCATTACAGAGGATGGGGTTGTGTACCCGCCATATGAAGAAAACCTGGCGAAATTATTCCTGGATGCTGCGGGAGAGTAAGTATATTAATTTCAAAGTGGATGAGTAATAAATGAAATTTGAAAAAATAAAAAGAACCGCATGTTTCCTGTTTGACCTGGATGGTACCGTTTACCTTGGAGACCAGCTTCTTCCTGGTGTCAGGGACCTGCTGGCCTATCTGGATAAAAATTCCAGACCCTATTTATTCCTGACCAACAATTCTTCCCGCTCCCGGGCGGATTATTCATTAAAGCTGGCTAATTATGGATTAGATACACCTGACGAGAAGATTTTTTCCTCCGGTATGGCAACTGCAATTTATCTAAAGAAACAACAGCCGGGCGCAAGAGTTTATCTGGTAGGCACTCCATCGCTGGAAGAGGAGTTTCGCTCTTATGAGTTTGAGCTTGTTGAGGAGGATCCGGACTATGCTGTGCTGGGTTTTGATACTACCCTGACCTATGAAAAAATCTGGAAGCTGTCCAATTTTGTAAGGGAGGGAAAACCCTATATCGCCACCCATCCGGACATCAACTGTCCTACTCCGGACGGATGTATGCCTGATATTGGTGCCATGATGGCGATGATAGCCTCCTCCACAGGGCGGGAACCGGACGTAATAATCGGAAAGCCCCATTCTCCCATGGTGGAAGCCATTGTTGAAAAAACCGGATTTGATCCTGATAAACTAACCATGGTTGGAGACCGACTGTATACTGATATTGCTATGGGCGCTGCCGGGATCAGTACTGTGCTGGTGTTGAGCGGAGAAACTGACATGGAGGATCTGGTGACATCTCCATATCAACCGGATTTTGTATGTGATAACCTGGGGGAGCTGCTGCGGTTGTTAGATGAGTAGTTGGTTTTCTGTAAACGTTATTCAGGACGATATACATCCCCTCGTCTCTCCTACCCCCCGTCCCTCTGTCATCAAGTCCTTTTAATCGTCACCATGTTAAAGAGAGATAACTTGCCCCACGAGCGCTGGAAATCATTCTCAGACATCCAATACAAGTGATCCTTCCCCGGCCAGGAACTGAGAAATCCCCAGGGAGTAGGCAGATCCTCGGAGTTTCTGTGCTGTGGATCGTAAGCTCCTAGGATCATCAGATGTCCCCCCACAACGCGGGTGGCCCCCAGGGAGCTGTAAGAGTTCTTCCCTAAAGCAATGACCGGCTCATTGTTCTGGAAATAGGTGACTGAAACCATGGAAAGAGAATTCCCGAGTAGAAGGTTTTCCTTAAGGATTTGAAATGTCCCCCTTCTGCTTCTCACTTCTGGTGCCAACCCGTTAAGCTGCCCCAGCCTGCGGACCAAGTTAGCAGCTTGAAAAACAACACTGCCATTATTGTTGCCAAAAATAGTATATATGGGTGTGCCTTTCAAGTACCGGCCGTTGACCCAGTCCACCAACGAATCCCCGCTTAGGGAGGTGCCATAGAGCAGGTTCAGCGCAGCAGCTGCGGCGTACTTACCGCAGTGGTTAGTCTTACCCTGGTTTTGCTGATAGAAAGCTAGTTGTTTTTCTGTCCAACCCTGCCAGTAAATAGTGATATTGGACATAATTGTTGGATCTCCTGAAAGTATTTCTTTAATAATCGACCCAGGATAAATAACAAATGGATTGTATGCCTGATATTTGAGGGTTTCCCCTCAGATTACTGATTTCAGACAACTAAATACCGGACATTTTTACTCGTGCAGGGTTTCCCATTCTGCCAGCAGCTTATCAAGCGCTTTTTCGGTATCACCATAGCGTTTCCCGAGTTGAACTATCTCTCCGGCATCATCAGGAGGATCGGTCAGCGATTTGCCGAGTTCTTCCAGTAACTTTTCCAGTTCTGAAATGAGATTTTCCACTTCCTGCAGCCGGGCAGACCTTTTACGATCATCTGCCAGGGCCTTGTTTTTGGCGGCTTTTCTATCCTTGTACGAATCCAGAGATTCTTCATCGAGGTTGATCAAATCCTGTGCAGCCGCCCTGTTTTCCCGCAGATAAGTTTGATAGGATTGGTAATTTCCTTCAAAGAGAATCAGGTTTTCCTCGTTTACATCAATTTCCCAGATCTGGCTGGCAAGGGTATTGATAAGATACCGATCGTGGGAAACCAGAAGAATGGTACCTGGGTAAGAGGTTAACACGGCCTGCAGGGTTTCCTGAGATGGAATATCAAGGTGGTTGGTTGGCTCGTCCAGCAATAACAAATTTGCTTTACTCAGAGAGAGCTTAGCCAGTGCCAGTCGCCCTCTTTCCCCCCCGGATAGCACGCCGACTTTTTTATAGACTTCTTCTCCGGAGAATAGATACGCGCCCAGGTATCCCCGGGCCGTGTTTTCTGATTGAAATTTCCCTGCAAGTTCGATTTCTTCCAGAACAGTATTGCTGTCATCAAGATCCTGGTGAGCCTGGGCAAAGTATCCTACATCCAGGTTGGCGCCGAGCTTCACACTGCCTGACCAGGAATTGAGTTGATCCAGGATTGTTTTCAAGAAAGTAGTTTTTCCCGCTCCGTTGGGGCCGATCAAGGCGGCACATTCTCCACGAAGCAGAGTGATGTCTGGAACAGAGAAAAGAGGTTTCTTCCCGTCCGGGTAGCCAATTTCAAGGTTAGTTGTCCGTATAACCAGGTCGCCGCCTCTCTTTTTGGTATTTAAACTCATATTTAATATCTGCGGCTGTTTCACTGGATTCCTTAAGGAAGAGATCCGCTTATGGGCTTCTTGGACACTCATATAACTGGTGCTTGTTTGGACACTCTGACTGATTTTCCCCCAGGATTTTCCCTGGATTGCCTGTATTCCCAACTGCTCAATTGACTGCACTCGTCGACTTAAGAGGCGCAGTTTACCTTTGGCTTGGTTTGTGTTCTGCCCGGCGATATTTCTTTTTACGTAATCCAGTTCATTAACCAGACGGGATTTTTCTGCTTCAAAGGTTTCCTGCTGTCGCTCCCAGCGGGATTGGCGCTGGTTTAGGTAAGCGCTGTAATTTCCACGGTAGGTTTCAAATCCTCCCCGACTCATCTCCCAAATTTGGTTGCAGACCTGATCTATAAAGTAACGGTCATGGGATACCAACAAGATACTGCCAGGGTAATTTTTTAAATATCCTTCCAGCCACTGGATTGCTTCTATATCAAGGTGATTGGTGGGTTCGTCAAATATCAGTAAATCTGAAGAGGTGAGCAGCAATTGGCTGAGAAGAGCCCTGGTTCGTTGTCCGCCTGAGAGATGGTTTACCGGCATGTGGAAATCTTGAGCATTGAAACCCAACCCGGCCAGCACCTGCTGAATTCTGCTTTCGTAAGTATATCCACCCCTGTGTTCAAAAGCAGCCTGGAGAGTTCCGTAGCGGGTTAAGAGCTCTTCGGTTGGCCCGCCGGGTTGGCTCATAGTTAATTCAAGCTCTTGCAGTTCGCGCTCGATCTCTCTCAGGTCATCGAAAGCGGTTAGGGTTTCTTCCCATAAAGAATGGTTTGAATTTAAATCACTTTTCTGCGGCAAATATCTGATTTTGAGCTGGTTTGCCCGTTGGATTTTTCCCTCTGAAGGAGATTCCTGGTCTGCCAGGACATTAAGCAGGGTGGTTTTTCCGATGCCATTTTCCCCTACCAGCGCGATCCTGGACTGGGGAGGGATGGTCAGGTTCAATCCGCTGAAAATATCAACAGAGCCGTATGATTTGGATAACCCCGAGGTGGTGATAAGTGACATAAAGCCTTCAATTTTATAGCTAAGCAGTAAGCTGACGGGCTAAATAAACCAGTTGAATAACAGATTTTCCTGGTCTGGAGCATGTTATAATCGCGACCATAACAAACAGGACAATCGTGAGCTATTATAGTCTGGTATAAAAAAATTGACAGGGGTCTTTCCGAGTCGTTATGAATGGTAATTCATCTCAACCAATAAAATCAACCGATTGGACAAAACGTGGTTTGTGGGCAGCTTTTTTAATTTCCGCTTTAATTACTGCCTTGCTGGCTTTCAAGGGGGCGAATAACAAAACAGGAACACCTTCGCCGGCACTGACAGATGGAGTTGCTTCCTCATTCTCTGATCCTGAGAACATACAACCCACTCTGGATAACGATCGGCTGCTTCAGGGTAATTCCGATAGGCCAGGTTTTAAAGAACTCAACCTGGATCAGACAATTTATTTCTTGCTGACTGGATTGGATAAACGGGAATGGGAAGGAGATACCGGACCGGGATTAACGGATACAAACATCGTAGCTTTTCTCGATGTTCAGAAACAATCTGCAGGTTTAATCTCGATTCCCCGGGACACATTTGTAGAAGTGCCCAAGTATGGACCGTTTAAAATCAATCAGGCATTTTCTCTGGGAGAGGCATACGGTTATCCGGGCGGCGGACCAGCATTGCTGATGGAAAGCGCCGGGAACTTGCTCGGGACCACCATCGATTATTATATTCAGGTGGATTTTGACGCATTTGTAATCCTGGTGGATTCGGTCAATGGGGTCGAGGTAAATGTACAAGAAAAAATACTGGTTGATCCTGATCCCTCGGTGAAAGGGGATATGAAAAAATTATTGCCTGGAAAACAGTTGCTGTCGGGTGACCTGGCTTTAGGATATGTACGGACCAGGGGAACTGCGGAAGGGGATTTCGGTCGGACTAAGCGGCAGCAGCAAGTCCTGATCGGATTACAAAAGAAGATCTTTTCTTATGAGGTTTTACCGGGGCTGATTCCCAAGCTGCCGTCTCTATACCAGGAACTTTATACTCATATTGAAACAAACCTCACTCTAAGCCAGGTAGTGACTCTTGCCTGGGCTGTCAAAGATATCAACCCACAAAGTCTGCAAACCACAGTTATCAACAGGCCTCTGGTAGAAGCGGGATTTAATTCCCGGGATCAATATGTGTTATTCCCGGATATTGAACGAATTCAGAAAGTCTGGGGTGACATGCAGCAAGTAGCAGCTACTCCTGTACCGGAACCAACCCAGGAAATCACCCTGGATGAACATATCCTGGAAGAAAATGCCAAAGTGGCTGTCATGAATGGAACCACTTCACCGGGATTGGCAGGAGAAACAGCAGATTTCTTTATCGCGAATGGTTTCCAAATTACTGAAGTGGGAAACTCGGATAAGTTCAAAGACCAAACGTTTATTTATGATTATTCCGGGAATCCATATACAATTCAGGCACTGCTGGATTTAATGGGGTATTCTCAAACCCGGCTTTTTTACCGATCTGATCCGAACAGCACTGTTGATATTGTCATTGAGCTCGGGGCAGATTGGGTCCTTGAAAACACATTTCCAGATCCCGAATAGAAAAACAATTACCCTTGTCAGAACCATACAATAGGGCATAAATTGAGAAAATCCTGTTTGACACCATACAAGAATACCGATAGACTGTAAGTAACATTCATTTTGCAGAAGCAGGAGGACGTTTATGGGGTATAAAAAATTTCGTCTGACGGTTATTAAGGGATTTAATAAAGGGGAAGTGTTTCCCTTGGAGGAAGATGAGGTAATCATTGGTCGGGGAGAAGAAAATAGTATAGTCCTGAACATTGCTGAGGTTTCCAGAAAGCATTCGGTTCTAACCAGGGGGGAAGAGGGCTATATAATCAAAGATCTGGATTCCACAAACGGCACTTTTGTAGACAAGAAGAAAGTTGGAGATAAGTATCTCCTGAAACCCGGAGACACAATTATGCTGGGGGATGCGATTTACCTCACCTACCAAGCAGATGTAGATCCTGAAGAAACGCTGGTAGCACTCCGCCCGGTGGAGATCAGCTCGCCCGATGACACAGCTGAGGCACCAAAACCTGCTGCCCAGGAGAGGGCATCTTCCCCGGTAGCAGCTCAAGGGCAAAGGAAAACAGCAAAAGATAATTTATCCCAGAGCCAGGTCACTGAGGAGAAAAAAGGCCGGACATGGTTATGGGCCGGTATTGGATGTGTAGTGGTGATTATTTTCTTGATCGTGATCGGGTTGATCATTTTTGACTACCTGAATCTGTACTGCACACCGCCATTTGATACGCTGCTGAATTTTCTCTATATCTGCCCTTAATAATGAACCGGGCAAGATACTTGTTAATCCTTTCTTAAGGATTTAACTCACAGATACCGGGAGGATACTGGGCATAGACAGCTCTGGTTGAAATGAATCAATCCAAGGAATATGAAATTACCCCCACCGTATATGTGTATGGTGGAGAAACCCTCGCCCGACTTCCCGATGGTCGGGCAGTTTTTATCCCTTATGCCCTTCCAGATGAAAGAATTCGGATCAGGCTCGTAGAGGAAAAAGAACGCTACACAAGGGCCGAGCTGCTTGAAGTCCTGACTGAATCTCCCGATAGAATTGAACCTCGCTGTGCTCATTTTACCCAATGCGGTGGATGCCACTATCAGCATATTCCTTATCAGGAACAATTAATCATTAAACAAGCTATCCTGAAAAATCAACTGGAACGAGTTGGCAAACTCCCTGATCCTCCTGTGAACAGCATGATTCCATCGCCGACCGCCTGGAATTACCGGAACCATATCCAATTACATATTTCCAAAAATGGAACCCCGGGTTATTTCAAACATCGTTCAAAACAAGTGGTTCCTATTCAAGAATGCCATCTGCCGGAAGAGAGCCTAAACCAGATCTGGCCGGCACTGGACCTGGAATTTATACCCGGGTTAGATCGGGTTAGTCTCCGGGCAGGCGAAGGGGGGCAGGATACAATGATTATCCTGGAAAGCAGCGACCCCAAACCGATTGAGTTTGTGGTTGACCTGCCTTTGTCCGCGGTCCACCAGGGGCCGGATGGAGAGATCGTGCTCTCCGGGGATGATTTTACAATTATTGAGGTCTACGGCTTTCCTTTTGTTGTGTCTGCGGGATCCTTTTTTCAGGTAAATACTCCCGTGGCAGAATTGATGGTGGATTATCTTCTGGATACCCTGCCCTTGGCGGAACATACAGTTCTGCTGGATGTCTATTGCGGTGTAGGGCTGTTCAGCGTGTTTTTAGCCCCCCTGGTAAAACAAGTAATTGGTATTGAATCAGATCCTTCAGCAGTAGAAGATTTCCTCTATAACCTGGCAGGATTTGACTCGGTTGAGCTGTATGATGTCCCGGCGGAAGATATTTTGCCTTACCTTGAGGTTTCTCCCGACATCATTTTGCTTGATCCCCCCAGGGCGGGCATTTCAAAAAAGGTTTTGGACAGTGTGGTTTCCTTACAACCGGATTTGATTGCCTACATTTCCTGTGATCCGGCGACGCTGGCTCGGGATGTGTCACGGCTGCACAATCAAGGATATCAACTGCAGCAATCAACTCCATTTGATATGTTCCCCCAAACCTACCATATTGAGAGCATTAATTTATTTCAAAGAGCATCTCAGGATGTATGATATTTTGCACTTTGACTGCTATTTACATTAGAGTAAAATAAAAGGACATAATCTAACTGATTCGAATAGAGGATAATCCAGAGATCGACAGGACATTCTCTCGGGAAACCATTTGATGGTGTTAATTGAACTTATTGCTCTTTGTCCATTCCAGCGGCTCAATATTCTTACCAGGTTGCTGGTTATGATTCAGTTGACCTTATCCGATACCTGAAAATGGTACCAGGCCTGTTTCGACAAAAACGAAACGGGCTTTTTTTGTCACTACTTTTGTATTATTATAGTAATCCACAAATATTCACAGAAACACCCTTTTAGATTCTCTTTGGGAGGGAAAACATGGAAGTAAATAACGACTTGAATCGCGAAATCCCCATATTGGATTGGGAATCGCACCTTGCCGAACGGACCAAAGGTATGGGGAGTTCGGTCATACGGGAATTGCTCAAGTTTACCCAGGACCCTGACATTATTTCATTCGCTGGCGGGCTGCCAGCCCCGGAACTTTTTCCCACACGGGAAGTCGAAGAAGCATGTATTTATGTTGCCCGGGAACAGGGAAGAAAGGCTCTCCAGTACGGCGCTACGGAAGGGTATTTACCATTAAAAGAATACCTGGCGGCATCTATTCATAAATATGGAATTCCTGCTATCCCGGAAAATGTATTGTTAACCAATGGGTCTCAGCAAGCCCTGGATTTGATTGGCAAGATATTCATTGACCCGGGAAGATATGTTTTGACCGGGCGTCCCACCTATTTGGGCGCAATTCAAGCCTGGCGAGCATACCAGGCGAAATTTCATACCATGCGCCTGGATGAACAGGGCATGGTAGTTGATGAGATTGAACGTGCCTATCACAAGGTCTTGGAAGACAGCGGGAAACCGCCGGCCTTTATTTACGTTTTGCCCAACTTTCATAATCCAGCCGGCACAACTTTGTCATTGGAGCGTCGAATAAAATTGGCCGAGGTTGCCACTAAACTTGATCTGGCTGTTATCGAAGACGATCCTTATGGGCAGCTTCGTTTTGAAGGGGAATATGTTACCCCCATTTGTAGCCTGATCCCGGAACGCACAATATACCTGGGTACTTTCTCAAAGACCATGGCGCCGGGGTTGCGATTGGGTTGGATAGTGTGCTCAGAGGCACTTATGAAGAGGTTTATTCAAGCCAAGCAGGGCTGTGATTTGCATACCGGCACTTTTGTCCAGTATGTCGCGAATGATATCTGCAAGCGGGGCATCCTGAAACCGCACATTAATAAAATTCGTGAGGTATATAAAGAACGAAGGGACACCATGGTGGATGCCCTGACCGAATTTTGGCCAGAAGAGTGTGAATGGACACTTCCAGAAGGTGGATTGTTCCTCTGGGCCAGAGTACCCGAATCCATTGATACCAATGTCTTTCTCCAGGAAACGGCGTTAAAAGAAAAGGTTGCTTATGTTCCCGGGGTGCACTTTTACCCTAATGCAGATGGCGGACATCATGCTATGAGGTTGAATTTTTCGTATTCTCAACCGGAAGTGATTGTTGAGGGTATTAAACGGTTGGGTATGGCATTAAAAAAGGAACTCGCCGGGAAGTAAAGAAAACCCATTATTTCAAAAGGAGGAGGGTTTCATTTTTATTAAATAACACTGACAATCGTTATATATTTGATTTCCCTGGACACCAAAGTGTCTCAGGGTTTGAATGATACAAAAGCTATTCCGGGAGCAAGTGTCTAACCATTCAGATCTACTGCCGGAACAATCGAACATAAGGTATCAAGGAGGTAAATTGTGTCGCTTATTCAAGATGTGATTGCTAAAACAAAAGAGAAGGATCCTGCCCAGCCGGAGTTTCACCAGGCTGTCGAGGAAGTGCTCAATACGCTGCAGCCTACCGTAGAGAGACACCCCGAACTTGTCCAGGCCAAAATTTATGAACGGGTTGTAGAACCGGATCGAGTGATTATGTTCCGCGTTCCCTGGATGGACGATGATGGGGAAGTGCACGTAAATCGCGGGTTCCGGGTTCAATTTAATAATGCCATTGGTCCCTATAAAGGCGGGCTGCGCTTTCACCCCTCTGTAAACTTAGGCATAATAAAATTCCTCGGATTTGAACAGATATTTAAGAACTCACTTACTACGCTGCCGATGGGGGGAGGAAAAGGTGGATCGGATTTTGATCCTAAAGGAAAAACCGACAGCGAAGTCATGAATTTCTGCTATGCTTTTATGCGCGAGCTTTATCGCCATATTGGCCCAGACACGGACGTCCCCGCCGGGGATATTGGCGTCGGAGGCAGAGAAATTGGTTATCTGTACGGATATTACAAAAAAGTAATGAATGAGCATACCGGCATATTGACCGGGAAAGGTCTGGAATATGGCGGCAGTTTGATCAGGCCAGAAGCAACTGGTTACGGCGCGGTATATTTTGCCGGTGAAATGCTGGCAGTGCGTGATCTTAGCCTGGATAAGAAAACTGCCATAGTCAGCGGATCAGGTAATGTTGCCCAGTATACAATCGAAAAACTGCTAGATCTGGGCGCGAAACCCATTTCATTGTCCGATTCAAGCGGCACAATTATTGATGAAGCCGGGATTGACAGAGAAAAGCTGCAGTATGCCATGGATCTGAAGAATATCCGCCGTGGACGAATCAAGGAATACGCTGAAGCCTATAATGTGCCATATTTCCCCGACATGAGCGTCTGGGATGTGGTGAAGAAAGAGGGCATCAAAGCGGAACTGGCATTCCCGTCTGCAACGCAGAATGAAATCGATGCGGAACACGCTCAAGCACTGGTGGATCACGGCTGTATTTGTGTCTCGGAAGGCGCGAATATGCCCTCTACCCAGGAAGCTGTGGATATTTTCCAGGAAAACAAACTCCTCTACGGCCCCGGGAAAGCAGCCAATGCTGGCGGTGTGGCAACATCCGGCCTGGAGATGAGCCAGAACAGTTCCCGGTTATCGTGGACCCGGGAAGAAGTCGATCAGAAGCTGCACGGCATCATGAAGAGCATCCATAAAACAGCACTGGATGCCGCCGATGCTTATGGCGATCCAGGTAATTATGTAATGGGCGCAAATGTTGCAGGTTTCCTGAAAGTTGCCAAAGCTATGCTTGCTTATGGTGTGATCTGAGATTTGAACAGACAGATAAAAATAAAACCGCCAGCTGTATTTCAAAGCTGGCGGTTTGTTTTTAACCAATAAATTATCAACTGGGAAAACAAGATACCTTAACTTACCGCGCCATTACCTCACTTTTTGTAAAAACCACAACTTCTTTCCCCATTAATTTCTCTTGCACTTTTTCGATGATTAGATTCAGATGATCGTTATTAGCGACAAAATCCAGATCGTCACCGGGGACTGTTAAAACCGGACATAAACTAAAATCCTCAATCCATTGTTCATACAGCAGATTCAGCTGTTCAAGATAGGCGGGATCGATTTGTTCCTCGTAATCTCTACCCCGCTGCTTTATCCTGTGCTGCAAGGTTGGAACTGAAGCCCGGATATACAACACAAGATCCGGGGGAGGTAAAAATTCTACCAGGACTTGGTAGAGCTCCTGGTAGGTCTGATAATCCCTCTCTCCAATTTGCTGTTGTTTGTAAAGATTGTGGGCAAATATTTCAGCATCTTCATAAACACTGCGATCCTGGATGACAGATCCGGGATGAAGGAAGAGGTTTTTATGGGCCCGAAGCCGCCTGGTCAGGAAGAAGATCTGGCTGTGGAATGCCCAGGAATGCATGTCTTTATAAAAGTCTGACAGGTAGGGGTTTTCACTTTCTGGTTCAAAAAACGGTGTCCAATCAAGATTGTCACATAGCCTTTTTACCAAGGTGGTTTTCCCCACACCGATGTTTCCAGCGACTGCGACAAACTTTTCCATAATCTCTCCTGTAAACTGTTAAATATTAACCTGCATATTGTTCTGCCGCAGTGTTTATTCTTCGGTTTTGATACCTGTTTGACGATGAATGGTCCGGGTGAATTGAGGTCGCTGTTTGTGAATATAATAAGAACCCGGTTTCGTTACCGGAAACCGGGAAATACGTCAAATGCACCAATTAATAAAGGTAGCTAGTGTGATTCTCAGTTGCCCAGGTGCATCGGCATAATGACATGAAGGAAGTCAGCGTCTCCTACCGGACGAATTACTCCGGGGCTGGTGGATTTTGAAGTTTCAAGCGCAACGTTTGGGGTTTGAATCACATCAAGCACTTCCCGGAGGTAGCGGACATTAAAAGCGATAATGATATCATTTCCTTCAATTGTGGCATCCATAATAGCCTGGCTGGATCCGGTTTCCTCGGACTGACCGGAAATTTCAACCTCACCGGGCGTATTTTCTTCTGTGCCAGGTCGGATATTTACCTGCGCGATTAAAGAACCTTCCCGGGCAAAAATCTCCGCTTGTTTGCAAGATTTTAGGAAAGAAGGAGTCGATAAGGTAGTCCGGGTTTGGTATTCCTTGGGAATGATTTGCTGATAGTCGGGGAATGTTCCTTCAATCAGCTGCGAAACGAGTTCAATATTCTTGGTGCGGAAGATCACCTGTCCCCGGTCAGGGGGCAGGGACATAGTGACGACTTCGCTGCCGTCATTGCTAATACGGGCTAATTCACTGAGGGCTCTGGAGGGAATGACAGCTTTCACCGGCTGCTGAACTGATGAGGATAACTTTGCGGTCCTGACAGATAATCGGAAACCGTCGGCTGCCGCAAGTGTCATTGTGTTATCTTCCACGGTGACAAGAACCCCGGTCAGGATGGGTCTTGCTTCATCATGGGAGGCGGCAAAAACAACCTGCTTGATCATTTCCTTAAAATCAGTGACATTGATTTCTATACCGGATTCCAAATCGGGCGACGGCATGGGTGGGAATTCCTGCGCGTCAATACACTTGATATCCGTGTTGAGGGAGCCGCTTTTAATATTTAACGTCTGGGTGGGTTCATGAAGAGATACGTCGGTTTTTGCAGGGGGGATTGTGCTTACCAGGTCTGTAAAAGTTCGCGCTGGAACAGTGGTGGATCCTTCTTCTTCAATCTTTGCACCTATCCAGCAAGTAATTCCTAACTCAAGATTGGTAGCAGAGAGCCGTAAGCGGCCGTCATCTGTTGCGACAAGAATATTTGAAAGAACGGGAAGGGTGCTGCGGGGAGAGACAGCCCGGGATACAATGCTCAGACCGTGGGCGAGATTTTCTTGCAGGACAGAGATCTTCATAGATGGCTTCCTATTATGGCATTGATGCGTCAGCTGGGTAAACGTACAGTAAGTATACAATGAGAGCCTCTTTTTTGCTACCTCAAAAACCAGTCCGCAAACCAGGTCGAAATCAAAAAAAAACATGATTATTGACTGAGCGGGTTGAGTTTGAATAATTCAGTCTGTATGAGCAGGTTTAATTGACAGGCTTTCTCAGCCGTGTTATTATCCCCCATATAATACATGCCTCTGAAGGCACTCTTATCCAGAGAGGTGGAGGGAACGGCCCTTTGAAACCTCGGCAACCGGGCAGCGCTATGCGCTGCAGATGGTGCCAACTCCGGCAGGCGGAATCTGGAAGATGAGAGGGCAAAGTCGAGTTTGTGCCCTTTCTTGCAGGTCAGAAGGGGCAATTTTAGTTAAGGAGCAAACTCAAAATCAGGAGGTTTTATGAGCAGTACACTGAACAATGTGCCAAGCTTATTATTTACATCTGAGTCCGTTACGGAAGGTCATCCGGATAAAATGTGCGACCAGATCAGCGACGCGGTCTTGGATGCTTGCTTAGCGCAGGATCCCAGATCCCGCGTTGCCTGTGAAACTGCAACCAAAACAGGTTATGTGATGCTGCTGGGAGAAATCACAACTACAGCAGATATCAATTATGACAAATTGGCGCGCGAGGTAGTTACCGGTATCGGTTATGACCGGGCGAAAAAAGGGTTTGATGGTCAAACCTGCGGAGTTCTGGTAGCAATTTCTCAGCAGTCAGGAGATATAGCTCTTGGGGTAGACAAGTCCCTCGAGTCAAAGAGCGGGGAGATAACAGAAGCTGAAATTGAAACCATCGGCGCGGGTGACCAGGGCATGATGTTTGGTTATGCCTGTGACGAAAACCAATCACTGATGCCAACACCGATATACCTGGCTCACAAGCTGTCCTACAGGCTGGCGGAAGTACGAAAAAATGGGACCCTGGACTGGGTCAGGCCTGATGGAAAAAGCCAGGTCACAATTGAATACCAACATGGAAAACCGGTTCGGGTGGACACGGCGTTAATCAGCACCCAGCATGCGCCTGAGGTTTCACAAGAAGATATCCGGGAAGCCATCATCGAACATGTAATTCTACCGGTACTGCCGGAGGAGATGGTGGATGATAAAATAAAAATCTTGGTTAACCCAACTGGACGATTCGTTACCGGGGGACCGATGGGAGATGCAGGATTAACCGGTCGGAAGATTATCGTTGATACTTATGGGGGCATGGGACGTCATGGAGGTGGAGCTTTTTCTGGAAAGGATCCCACCAAAGTGGACCGATCAGGTGCTTATGCAGCCCGCTGGGTAGCCAAGAACGTCGTCGCGGCTGGTATGGCCAGCCGTTGTGAAATTCAGGTTTCATACGCCATTGGAGTTGCCCACCCGTTGAGTGTTAACGTTGAAACCTTCGGAACAGGTAATGTGTCTGATGAGAAAATCAGCCAACTTGTCAACGAGTTTTTCGATCTTCGGCCAGGTGCAATTATCCGGGACTTGGACCTGAGGCGCCCAATTTATCAACAGCTGTCAGCATATGGACACTTTGGTCGGGACGATCTGGAATTAACCTGGGAGAATACTGTTCGGGCAGAGGCTATACGAAAAGCCGCGGGATTGTAGATTAACTATTTGTTATTAAATGAGTAGACCTCCGTGTTGTTGATATATCGGAGGTCTATTGATTTAATCCTTCAGAAACTCTGGAGACTAGAGATGGGGTTCGAAAGTTGTTATAAGCTGCTTTTTGGGTTTGAATCCAGTAAGGCGGGCTGCGATTTCTCCGTCCTTAAACAAGATTAATGAGGGTACTCCCATCACGCCATATTTTACCGGGAGTTGCGGATTGGTATCAACATCCATTTTATAGATCCTGGCTTTGCCCTCCCATTCCTGTGCCAGCTCTGATACTAGAGGGGAAAGCATCTTGCAGGGACTGCACCAAGCTGCCGTGAAATCAACCAGGACCGGTAAATCCGATTTTAAAACATCAGCTTCAAAAGTCTCTTCAGTTACATAATTCAATTCTTCCATTCATTCTCCTTGCGCATTGTATCAACAGTAAGTGTTTTTCCCCGGCACCTCCCCTTTGAATTTTCATTAAGGGAGGATCAGACTGGACATGTTATAGAGTAGGCGTCAACAGAAGATTATACCAAAGTCACCTGGGAGCCCTGGGGGGTTTTTTCGACAAATAGTTGGGTTGAAAAGGCATCTTTAATCTGCTCAACGTGAGTGATAACCAGTATCTTTTCGAAATCATCCCGAACCAGGTTAATTGCTTCAATAAGGCGCTGCCTACCGATGGAATCCTGACTACCAAACCCCTCATCGATAACCAGGGTCTGGAGTCTGGCGCCAGCCCGCTGCGCTAATACGTGGGATAATGCCAGGCGGATAGCAAAATTAATCCGGAAGGATTCGCCGCCGGAATACATCTCGTAATCCCTGAAACCAGACTGGTCCCGGATTTGGATATCAAGAGTTTCCTTAAGGTCTTCTCTCCCGGAATCCTTATACGATCTCTGGGTAAGAAATCGTATTGACATGGCTCCGCCACTTAATCGCTGTAATATTTGATTTGCTTTGGATTCAATATTGGGAAGAGCCTGTTCTATTAGCAAGGCAGGAACCCCATCTTTACCGAAAGCTGATTCCAATTGTTTGTATTGTTTCACCTGGCTGCTGATTTCCTGGCGCTCCCCTTCCAGCTTGGTTTTGCGCAATTTCTGTTTCCCAAGAACAGAAACCTTTTGCTGAGCTGCGCCAACCTGCCGCTGGAGAATATTTTCTTTCTCTTTGAGCTCAAGTAGATTTTTTTCTACACGCTGTGTGTCCGGGGCTTTCCCCTCCGCTGTTTCGAGGGCTTGACGGCTGCGGTCAAGATCGGAAGTTTGCTTTTTCAGGTACGTCTGATCAGAAGCCAACATTTCGGCTATTTCTTTAATTTCCCTTTCAAGTGGCTTTAATGCAGATTGGGCACTATCCAGAGACCTTTTTCTTTCCTGGAGAACAGTCCCCTGCATAACGATTTCACGTACTCGGTCATGCTCAGCAGCGTCATAACCAATTTTTTTCAGTTCGGCGTTTATATCGGTAAGCAACTGGCGGGCTTTTTCCGCATAGGAATTGTTGGCCAGGGTTTGTTGAATATCCTTCATCTTTTTCTTGTGATGTGAATCCCAGGATAGTTTTTGCCCGTTCAATTGAGTGATTTGGTTTTCCGTTTTGGCCATTCCCTGAATTAGATTACGCAGTTTGTTTTCTACCAAACTGAATTCAGTGATTCGAAGCTGTAGAGCTTTCACTACCTGATCTGCTTTCTTCAGGGTGGTTTTATTCTCCCGGAAGCGATCTCCCAAGTCTTTACCTTCTGTTTTGAGAGATTGGATGAGAGATTCTCTGTCTTCAGGCGAGAGTGTCTGTCCACATAAAGGACAGAGAGCCCCCTCGGTTTCTTCCAGCTCATCAATCCGCTTTTCCAGTTCCTTCATTTCCTGATATAAACGGGGGTTTTCAGCTTTTGCATCTGCCTGTTGTTGTCGGGCTTGGTCCAGCTCTTTTTTCTTTTGCTCTCTGTTTTCCAGCTCCGCTTCTGCTTGTTTGATTTTATTTTTTTGTTCAGACAGGATATCCGTTAAGGCTGGAATACCTTCTAAAGATCCCAGCATCTCTTTGTGTTGGGACTCCAGAGAAGTCCGTTCCTGCAGCAAGCGGGCTTTTTCGGCAGTGATTTGGAGCAACGGTTCCTGCCTCTTGTTTTCTTGCTCACGAAATTTTTCTGCTGTTTTTTCCCAGCCAGATAATGCATCCTGGGCACTTTTCCATTCCTCGTTCTCTTTATTGATGCTGTCAGACTGGGACATAATATCCTGATAAGTTTTTTTCTCCTCTTCCCTCGCGACGAGTTTTTCCTGTGCTTGAGATACCCTTTCAGCAATACTTTTTACCTGTTGGGTTAATGAGCCTACCAGTCTCCGTTGTTCTTTTAAGACAGCATAAACCGACTGCATTTCTTCCAGCTGCTTTTCAACAACAATTCTTGCCTCGTGAGCTTGGGACAAATCTTTTTCAAGGGAAAGAAGGTGGTCTTTCCTCTGCTCTTCTTCCTCTAATTCGCTGAGGATTTCCGCGATCCGTCCGTCCAGAGTATCAATTTCCGATTCAGAAGTTTTTCGTTTCTGTGATGCCTGTTTTCGGTAACTTTCCCAGATTTCCAAACCCAGGATCTGAGAGAGAATTCTTTTTCTGGCGGATGGATTTTGTTGGGTAAATTGGTCTGCTTCCCCCTGGAGCAAAAAAGACGCATTAATAAAAGACTCGTAATCCAACCGCAGAATATCCACAATCAACTGGTCCGTTTCTCTCAATGTCCGCTCAGTTAATGGCTGCCAGATTGGGTTGTCATTATCCGCGCCATCCTCTTGATGGATGTGAAATTCAACGAATTTGGTTTCCCCCCTGGGATTGCTCCGGACAATCCGGTATTGATTGCCCTCATATTGGAATATGAAGGTTACTTCTGCCCGGTTGGACTCCAGATTAATAACAGATTCATCGTGTTTTCTGGCTCTTCCAAATAAAGCCCAGGTGATTGCATCCAGGATGGAGGATTTCCCTGCCCCGTTTTCTCCGGAAATGCAGGCCAATTCAAAACTGGTGAAATCAATTCCCACAAGTTCTTTGTACGATAAAAACCCGGCCATGGATAATGAGATCGGAATCATGTTACCAATGATAACAGATCGATATAAAATTCCCCCCGGATTGGAATGATAAGTTCACTGGGTTAGTACCCGATTTCTTCCTTCACGGTTTGGATAAGCTTTTCTGCCTGCAGATCAGAGAGACTGTAATAGGATGCCTTTAAATGATCAGCAACCTCACTTGCCAGGCCCCTGTCGAATTCCCGGTGCTCCATATTGATGACGACACTGGAAATTTCTTCCTTGGCAAATTTTTCTGCAATTTTGTAAGCTTCTTCCTGGGGCGGCATCCGGGAAATTGATACATTTCCAACTCCATCTGTGAGCAGGATCATCAAGGAACGGACGTCGGGGTGAGCAATTTCCTCCCGTTTTATTACCTCAAATGCCATGTTCAGCCCTGCTGAGAGAGGGGTTTTTCCCCCCATGGGAATATCTGACAAGGAGCGCCGGGCAAGTTCAACAGAGTTTGTGGGTGGCAGAACCAGCTGTGCCCGATCTTTTTGGAAAACCACCATGCCGACCCGATCACGCCGCTGGTAAGCATCTGTCAGTAAAGAAAGGACAGCTCCTTTGGCCGCGCTCATCCGTTCGGCTACAGCCATTGACCAGGAGGCATCCACTACAAACAGGATTAGATTGGCGGTTTGTTTAACGCGGACTTTTTGCTGGAGGTCATGCTTTTGAATGGAAAAAGCCAATTTGCTATCAGGGGTGCGGCGTTGTTTCTGGAAAGGTGCAGCTGCCCGGATAGTGGCGTCAAAAGCGATATCTGATGTCTTGCCTTCAGCTGGACGGGCCTGGATATACCTTCCCCTTTTTGTTTCTGTGCGGGTCTGAGAACGGCGCCCGCTGGATCGGCGGTTCATCCGGTCGAGAGGAGTGTCAATTATATTCGGGTCAAAGGTGTTGCCGATTTTTACTGGATTGCCGCCTTCCCACCAAGCGGCACTGCTGTGCTCAAAGACCTCTCTGGACCCGGATTCGGCTGGTATTTCGCTTTGTTGGGTATCAACTACCGAGCTTGCTAGCGTTTTTTTTTACTGCCGTTTTCCCCCGCTGCTTCACCGCCAGCTTCCTCGTTCTGATCTCCCGGCTCTCCATCAGCTTCCGCCGAAGCGCCCTTGAGTTGTTCAATCTTTTCCGTTAGCTCTTCAGCCGTGATCTCAGATTGCTGAAAAGGTCCCCGTTTTAATCGATGAGGGTATGCGAGTTCAGCAGCCAATCCAATATCCCTGCCGTTGATTGCCTTTCTACCCTCAAAAGCAGCATGAGCCCTGGCAGTTTTCAAGATTACCAGGTCGGAGCGATGGCCATCCACCTGGAGAGAGGCGCTCAGGTTGGCGATATCAATCATGTTTTTTGAGGAATACTGTACTTCCGGGAGTAATTTTCTAGCCTGGGTGATTTGCTGGGATAATTCCTGTTCTTTGGGAAGCCATTGTTCCCGGAAAGAAGCGGGATCCTCCTCGTAGGCCAGGTGACGTTCCATGATCAGAACCCGTTCCCGTATCTCGCGGATCCCGCGGATGTCCACAGAGAGAGCAAAACGATCCATAAGCTGGGGGCGGAGATCACCTTCTTCGGGATTCATGGTGCCAACCAGTATGAATCGGGAAGGATGGCTAAAAGAAATCCCTTCTCGTTCAACAATGTTCATACCCATTGCGGCTGAATCCAGCAGCAGGTCCACTACGTGATCATCCAGCAGGTTTACTTCATCGATATACAGAAGTCCCCGGTTGGCGTCAGCCAGAACACCTGGTTCAAAATGGCGTTCACCCATCTGGATAGCTTTTTCAATATCCAATGTGCCGACCACCCGGTCCTCAGTTGCAGAAACTGGTAAATTCACAAAAGGGGTTGGCAGCATTTCAATTTTTCGCTGATCGCCATTTTTTGATTTTTCCCGGCATTCTGTGCACCAGGTTGAAGACCGGTTTGGATCACAGCCGAAGCGGCAGTCAGAAAAGGTTTCCACAGTGGGTAGTAAAGCCGCCAGAGCCCGGGCAGCAGTGGACTTTGCAGTCCCGCGTTCCCCACGGATCAAAACGCCGCCGATCCTGGGGTTAACAGCGTTAAGGACCAAAGCGCGTTTCATGCGTTTTTGACCCACAACTGCCGTAAAAGGGTAAATTGCCGTCATTTTGTTCCTTGTTTCAGGCAAAGGGTGCCCTATAATCTAATATCCATCAATAATTTCATAAATAATATAGATGTTTTTGGTCAGCGTCTATCTTACCACAAAGGTTTACAAGTTGATATTTGCACTGTATAATGGTGTCCATTCTAAAACGGAGCGTGCCATTTTATGGAAGAGATGAAGTCCCAACAAGGGGGAGAAGCAATTCGAGAGAATTCACCCCCCGCAGAGATAATGGATATGGAAACACTCTTAGCCCAGGAAGGTCTAGGGCTGGGAAACATCCCTGAACGGGGAGATATCCGAACGGGGGTAATCACAGCGATTACCTCAAACGAGATTCTGATCGATGTCCAATCGAAAGCGGACGGTTTGATCGCCGGACGGGAGCTGGATGGTATTAACCCCCAAACTCTGAAAGGTTTTCAAGTTGGAGAAGATATCCTCGTTTATGTACTTGAACCGGAAGATAACAACGGACATGTTGTGCTTTCGTATACCCGTGCCCAGGAAGAAAAGGACTGGGAAAAGGTAGAGAGCAGTCTTGAAACCGGAGAAGCAATTACAACCTTTGTGGAAGGATATAACAAAGGAGGGTTGCTGGTTCCGGTTGGTCAACTGCGAGGATTTGTTCCCGGTTCATTGGTGAGTGTTTTCCGCGAGGGTGATGGAGGCTCACCGGAAGACCGCTGGAGCGAAGCTATCGGGAAAGAAATCACTTTGAAAGTAATTGAAGTTGATAGATCCCGGCAGCGATTAATCCTTTCTGAACGCGATGCGATTGGAGAAACCCGGGAAGCAATCAAAGACCAACTGCTGGACAACCTGGCAGTCGGAGATCGGGTGTCTGGTTACGTAAGCAGCCTGGCGGATTTCGGCGCTTTTGTAAACATCCAGGGAGTGGATGGATTAGTTCATCTTTCCGAGCTTTCCTGGGATCATGTAGATCACCCCAGCGATCTGGTGAAAGTTGGCCAGGAACTGGAAGTTGAAGTCATCAGCATCGATGAGGACAAACGCCGCATTGGTTTGTCCATGAGACGGCTGCTGGATAATCCCTGGATAGAGAAAGCTGAGGAAATCAAGGAAGGACAGTTGATTCAGGGCACAATCACAAACCTGACAGATTTTGGGGCCTTTGCCCGTATTGAGAATACGGATCTGGAAGGATTAATTCATATATCCGAGCTCAGCATGGAAAGGGTCGGCCATCCTTCTGAAGTAGTGAGTGTAGGGGAAACCCTGGCTTTACGTGTGATCAGCTTGGACATGGAGCGGCACCGAATTGGACTGAGTCTGGAGAAAGTAGATTCCGATGAATTCGCTGAAATTGATCTTGAGAAGATCCAGGAAGAACTGGGTGGAGAAGGTTCATTAGAGGATATGTTGTCCAGTGCAGAAGCGGACGAGGACGCGGACGCGGAAGGTACAGACGCGGATGCGGAAGCAGAAAAGGACGCGGTTGAACCT
>JAIORG010000102.1 GCA_021108255.1 Anaerolineales bacterium
TCCGTTTTTATATCCTTCGCCCAGGATTGTTCTTTCAAGTACCATTCCACAACCTTCCCGATCCCCTCTTCTAGAGAAACCTGCGGCTCCCAATCCAGCAAGGATTTGGCTTTACTGACATCTGCCTGGCTGGTCAATATATCAGCAGGATGGCGCGGGTGCTGTACAATTTCTGACTGGTTTCCCGTGATTTCTTCCAGAGATTTAATTAAGGTATTAATCGTCATCAGCTCATGGCCACCAAGATTAATAATTTCAAAACCCAGGGGTTGTAAAGCGGAGATGGTTCCCCGGGCAATATCCTCCACATATGTGAAACCGCGGGACTGGCCCCCATCACCATTCAAGTGAACCGGCATTTCCTCCTGAATCCATTTCACAAAACGGAACATGACACTGTCCGGTCTTCCTGCGGGTCCATAAACATTAAAATAGCGAACGATTGTAATGTCTATCCCATAAAGATAGTGATAGGCATGAGCAAGGGCTTCTGCTGCTTTTTTACTGGCTGCGTAAGCTTGCAGTGGGCGATCGGTGGCTGACGTTTCCGGGGTCGGCAGAACTGCATCATCTCCATATAATCCAGCGGTAGATGCAAGCAAAAACTTGTTAATGTTTTCCTGTCGGCAAAGTTCAAGCAGGTTTAAAGTACCGGTTGCGTTTGTTTCCAAATAAACCCAAGGATCTTCCAGGCTGTCCCTGACACCAGCCCGGGCTGCCAGGTTAATAACCGCATCAAATCCCTGTCCGGTAAGCTTATTATCTTGAAGCAGACTTCGGTCGCTGACATCAAGTTTATGAAATGAAAATCCAGGGAGTTTGCTCAATTCGGCAAGGCGGTACTCTTTCATGCGCACATCATAAGCCTGATTGAGATTATCGAGACCCACAACTTCGGCCCCCTGCTCTAAAAGCATTTTCGCAACAACTGAGGCTATAAAACCGGCCGCGCCGGTTAGTAAGTATTTCTTCATGATTGATCCTTTCAAGAATTAATTTTACAAACGGGTTACTTTCGGATCATCAACCTCGATATCCCCTAAAGCATTCCTGGCATCCATAATACAGCTGGCTTTTTCATAAATCCGCTGGTAATCATATTGACTGTGGTTAGTAATGATCACAACACAATCAACACTTTCAACCGCTTCCATTAAATCAGGAACACTTTCCAGGTTAATATTCTCATGCTTGAGTTGAGGAATAAAGGGGTCGTGATATTTCACCTCCGCCCCATTTTGCTGAAGCAGGCCAATCACATCCAGAGCTGGCGATTCTCTAACATCATCAATATCCGGTTTATAGGCTGCTCCCAGAATCAGTATCTGGCTATTTTTCAAAGCCTTTTGCCTATCGTTTAGAGCTTCCTGCACCTTATTGACAACATACCGGGGCATATTAGTATTTATCTCAGAAGCCAGTTCAATAAATCTGGCAGTATAGTTCAGGGATTTCAATTTCCAGGAAAGAAAGAGGGGATCAATGGGAATACAGTGACCACCCAATCCGGGGCCGGGGGTAAATTTCATAAAACCAAAAGGTTTTGTTGCCGCCGCATCAATAACTTCCCAGACATTGATGCCCATCCGGTCACACATAATTGCCATTTCATTTACCAAACCGATATTTACCATCCGATAAGTGTTTTCCAACAGCTTGGTCATTTCAGCTACCTCAGTGGTGGATACAGGAACAACTGTTTCCATTGCACCCTCATAAAAAGCCGAGGCAATTTCTGTACAGGCTGGAGTTATCCCTCCCACCACTTTGGGGGTATTTATTGTGGTCCAATTTTCTCGTCCTGGATCCACTCTCTCGGGAGAAAATGCCAGGAAAAAATTCTCTCCAACCACCAGGTTCCCTGATTCGATTAATTTAGGAAGAAGCAATTCCCGGGTAGTTCCTGGATAAGTTGTAGACTCCAGCACGACCACCATACCAGGATGAATGTAAGGCGCGATTGATTCAGAAACATCAACAATAAAAGACATGTCTGGATCCCTGGTTTTCCTCAGGGGTGTCGGCACACAAATACTTACTGCATCTGCTTCAGCAACCGCTGAAAAGTCATTGGTGGCTGACAAGGTTCCTTTGCTGGTCAAGTTTTGGATCACTTCCGTATCCACATCATCTATATAACTAATCCCCTGATTTAGCAGTGACACTTTCTCATGATCTGGATCTACACCAGTAACTTTAAATCCAGCTTCAGCGAGGACTGCGGCCAGAGGTAAACCCACATAACCCAAGCCTAATACAACAACCCTGGCTGAGCGGTCAACTAGTTTTTTGTGTAATTCTTTCTTGTGGATCGACATAAATACTCCCACCACTAATTAATTCCCTTAGAACATACTCAGCTGTTCCACCTGGTCATTATTATTATCAACAGGCTCTTCAGGTTGATATACAAGCGCTTTTTCAGCTCCATCTATTAAAGCTGGAAGTTTCGCAAAATCTTCTTCCACAACTGGCCTCAAAGATGGGCGGTGAAGAGCTGCTGCCGGATGATAAAAAGGTACTACCAGCATTCCTTTCACCCGGATTGGCTGCCCATGAATTTCGCTTATCTTCGCCTGGGGAATAAATCTCGCCATGGAAAATCGCCCCAGGGTGACGATTACGCTGGGATTTATAATTTGAATTTGCTGGTCAAGATAAGGTTTGCAGGCCTTCAACTCTTCCGGTGCGGGATCCCGATTTCCTGGTGGTCTGCACTTGACAACATTGGTGATAAAAACATCCTCTCGTTTCATCCCGATTGAGTCTAATAATTCCACCAACAAATCACCTGCAGCCCCGACAAAAGGTCTTCCTTGCATATTTTCATGAAAACCGGGACCTTCTCCAATAAACATGATTTCTGCATCGGAAGGACCTTCACCCGGCACACCTTTCTCGCGCGAGTGATTGAGTTCACACTTATTACATCTGGAAACATCTTCGGCTATTTTTATGAGCACCTGATCCGGATTCATTCGGTAACATAGCTCCTTTTATTAGGGGTTTTCATCCCGGGATTGGATCCCCTCTATGCAAATAGGTAGGCGAAAGAGTCAGGATATCATCAACTATGCCACCCTGCCATCTGTTCCAGGCCAGTTCAGCCAGGTATTTCGGGTTTCGAAGGGCCAAAGTAGGACAGGCTGCATCAATCAAATCATGATCCTCAACAGCCTGGCGGATTTCTTCATTTATTTCTCCGGTCAGGATACAGGGCTGATCGATCTTTTTCAGCAGCTCATCGAAGGTGAGATTTTCTACAAGACCATCCGCTACCCAGCTCCCATCCTCAGCCTTATACCATCCTACTGCCAGACGATTCCTCCCAGCTTGAAGAACGGCTGCCAGCCTGATGTCCCTCACCGGAACGGCTCTGGCGGTAATATCAAGCGTGGGGATACCGATCACCGATAATTGATGGGTATACGCGATGCCTTTAATCAAAGCCATGCCGATTCTAAGCCCAGTAAAAGATCCTGGTCCGCTAGCAATCGCCAAAACATGCAAATCCGCGGCAGATAAACCTGCCCGGGACAAGTTTGACTGAACAGCATTTGCCAATTCTACAGTGTGGTAGCGGCGGGAAATCCAACTTTCTTCACACAAAATTTGGTTTCCATCAAACAGCGCTATCCCCACAGATTGAGTTGAGGTATCCACTGCTAATAACATGCTTATGCTCCGTAAATCTCTTCCCGAAGTCTCTTGAGCAGGATTTTGTGCCGTTCACCCCGCGCATGAACAATAAAATCTCTCTGTTCATCATTAATAAAGCGCATATTAATCCATAAAAAATCTTCTGGTAGCGCTTCTTCAATCTTGTCAGCCCATTCCACTAAAAGTGGGCCCTGGTCGAGTATCGCATCAATATCCAGATCGATTGCTTCTTCAGGACTCTTCAATCGAAAGGCATCCAGGTGAAATAATTGTTTGCGATCCAAACGCCTGTATACATTTACCAGAACATAAGTCGGGCTGGATACTGAATCATAGGATCCCCAACCTGAAGCAATACCCTGAACAAGGGTGGTTTTTCCAGCGCCCAGGTTACCTTCCAGACCAATAACATCACCTGGTATTAGCATTTCCCCTAAGCGCATGCCAATTCGACGGGTCTGTGTGGGACTGCGGCTGATGACTTCAAATGAACCTTTCTCAATTACAGCCATTTCAATTATCCATTATAAATTATCCGAGGGGTTTCTAAAATTATTTTACCATTTTCTAGGGGCCAATTATTTTCAGATCAGCCAGGGAGGCGATGAGTTTTTTCTTCCCTACCCCTTCAAAAAAAATATCCACTATTTCGTCATCATCCTGGAGGACACTGTTTAACACCAGTCCCTCTCCCCATTTACCATGCTTGATTTTTTGTCCGGGATGATACTGGCTCTCCATTTTTTCTGTGTCAGGAGATTCTCTCTGGATATTTTTCCAGGATTTAACAACCTGGGTGCTTTTCCGGGGAGGGGGCGAGTATTGAGGAAGACCATCCTCCGCTCTCAATTCCGGGGGAATATCCCGATAATAACGGGAAGCTTCCATGGGCTCAAAATAACCGTAAGTGTACCGGTTCAATGAATGGAACAGATACAAGCGGTCTTTCGCCCTGGTAATGCCCACATAAAATAACCTTCGTTCTTCTTCCATCCCTTCAGGCTCATCGAATGACCTTTGGTGCGGCAGTATCCCCTCGTTTAACCCGATGATCATTACCTGGCTGAATTCCAAACCCTTAGCAGCATGCAGGGTCAACAAAGTGGGAACATCCAGCTTAGAATCCAGCGTATCCTGGTCTGACACCAAGGCTACATCTTCGAGGAATGACAATAAGCCGACAGTTTGATATTCAGATGCCAATCTTCGCAGCTCAACAACGTTTTCCCACCGATCGTATCCTTCATCACTGCCATCTTCAATATAAGTCCGGTAATCAATGTCCGAAAGAATCTGCTCAACAATCTCAACCGGGGGCAAGGTTTCAAATACGCCTCTCCATGTAGACAATAAACGTCCAAATCCCGTCAGCCGGCTGCCTCCAGCTTTTGTAAAAGATTCCAGTTCCGGCGGATTTTCTTCAGCAAGGTTGAGAAGCAAGTTTCCAGGAGTAATCTCGTTTTTCTGTGCAACTGTAATTAATTCAGCGAAAGTTTTGGTTCCAATCTTGCGGCTGGGTGTATTAATAACCCGGGATAAACTAAATAAATCATCAGGATTTGCTACCAGGCGCAGGTAAGCGATGATATCTTTTACCTCCCTGCGGCCGTAAAATCGCTGGGCCCCGACTAATTTATACGGTAGGTTAGCTGAAAGAAATGCCTCTTCCACCAGGCGGGATTGAGCATTGGTTCTGTACATCACCGCAAAATCGGAAGGGGCTGCCTTTCTTTTAGAAAGTTGCTGAATAATCGTTTCCACCACAAATTGAGCCTGCTCCCGTTCATCGTAGGTTTCCCGGATGGAAATCTTCTCTCCTGCTCCCCGTTCAGTAAAGAGTTTCTTGGGAGTTCGCTGGGTATTACGATCAATGATAGAGATCGCTGTATCAAGAATGTTCTGTGTAGATCGGTAGTTTTGCTCCAGAAGAATTACTTCTGCATCAGGAAAATCTTCTTCAAACTTGCGGACATTTCTATAATCTGCACCCCGCCAGCGGTAGATAGATTGATCTGAATCTCCTACAACGAACAAATTCCGATGATGAGATGCCAAGTGCTTCAACAATGAGTATTGTGCCATGTTGGTATCCTGGAATTCATCAACCAGGATGAACTGGTATCGATGGGCATACTTGTCCCGGATGCTGTCATTATCTGACAGCAATATTGCTGTCCACAACAACAGATCATCAAAATCAAAAGCATTGCTGGCCAGCAGGACTTTCTGGTACTGCTGATACACCCTGGCAACAACTTCATCACGATAGGTTTGAATCGGAAAATCTTCTGGCAGGTAAAGTTCGTTTTTTGCTGCAGAGATAGCCGCATGAACGCTTTGGGGCCGGTAGCGTTTATCGTCCAGGTTTTGCTCTTTAATTACTTGGCGAACAACTTTCACCTGGTCGTCCGCATCAAAAATGACATAGTTGGAATTCACCGGCAGGTTATCGGACTCAATTCGGAGGATCCGGGCACAAGTCGCATGAAAAGTGCCCAGAGTTAAACCATGAGTTTGGTGTCCCAGCAGCCCGGCAATCCGATCCCCCATTTCTGAAGCAGCCTTGTTTGTAAAGGTAACTGCCATGACATGATATGGCTCAAGTCCCCGTTCTCCAATCAAATACGCTGCCCGGTGAGTTAGAACTCGCGTCTTTCCTGAGCCGGGGCCTGCGAGTACCAAAACAGGGCCAGGAGGGGCCTTGACGGCTTTTATTTGTTGGGGATTCAACGATTTCAGAATATCCATACTGGGCTGATTCTAATGGGTTGCCAGATAAGTGTCAACAACATTGCGGAAATGAGTACCCTGTCGTAGAATTGATTTATGACTTGGGACCTAATTGGACATGAATGGGCAGTCCAACTTCTACGCGGACATATCGTTCAAAATAACTTACGCCATGCGTATTTAATCACCGGTCCATCCGGTGTTGGGAAAGAAAACCTGGCAGTGAGATTCATTCAAGCAATTAACTGCCCGGATCCGGTTGAACCCGGCATTCCCTGCCGAGTTTGCCAAACCTGTCAAAGAATTGCCCGGATGGAACATCCTGACCTGTTCCCGGTCAAAGTGGAAGAAAATAGTACTCAGATTAAAATTGATCAAATTCGGGAATTAATTCATCTTTTCTCTCTTACTCCGTATATGGCCTCCCGCAAGATAGGATTGCTCATAAATTTTGAACAAGCCAATCCTCAAGCACAGAATTCATTATTAAAAACCCTGGAAGAGCCTCCCGGGAATTCAATTATGATCCTGACTGCTACAACTGCAAATTCCCTCCTGGATACAATCACGTCTCGGTGTGAGGAAATTAAACTCAATACGGTACCAATATCAATTACCAAAAAAGGCCTGGAACAGATACACGGCATACCGGCGGATCAGGCAAATTTCCTGGCTCATATATCGGGCGGGAAACCAGAAATTGCCCTCCACTATAACCAGGACCCTGTTTCACTGGAACTTCGGGACACACTGCTCAACGAGCACCGCCAAATCCTGCAAGGCAACTCAGTAGAACGGTTTTCTTACGTATCCAAATACGGGAAAGATTCCCGGATGGTTAATAAAATTATTGACACCTGGAGCTCTCTCTGGCACGATATTATGCTTCAGTCTGGAAAATCCCAGGCGCCCATTCAAAATATTGACCGTTCAAACGAAATCAATCAGATCGTCAACAAGGTTGATCTCAGTACGGCTAAAAACACCCTCAATTTCTTCCTCAGGGCCCACTCCCTGCTGCTCAATAACGCAAATCTAAAACTAACTTTCGAGGATCTTCTGCTGCACCTGCCCCGGTTTGAAAACTTATAAACCAGCCAAACATTCCCCCTCAATAAATGTACAAGACAGTCAACAAACTTCCACCAGTGCATCAGAATAACGAATATGCTATACTCTGATAAGGATTTAATTGTTTGGCGGCTTAACCTGGACAATTCAGATTTTAACAATTCTGTCAAACAAACAATTCTGAGATTTTATTCATTCGCTCTCTGCTCACAAATCGCGTTTAATAAACAATAGAAATACCGGGTATTGATGAACTAAGCTTATTGGCTAACTTTACAGGATTTGAGTTAAAATAATATAAATGAGATCCCATTAATGGCTACAGAAAAATCATCCAACAAACAGCTGCAAATAGAAAACCCCAAAGCTTCCCTGGAGCTTCTTTATCGAATCAGTAGAGAAATAGCTACGACTCTTGATTTATCTGTTGTTCTGGAACGCGTTCTCTCCCTCTCAATAAATTCTATCGGAGCAATCAGGGGGAGCATTATTATCCTGGATGAACATGAAAATCCTGTGGAATCCGCGATCATCGTCCAGGACCAGGTTATCTACCATACTAATGAACAATTGCGCTCTACCCTGGACAATGGCCTTGCTGGCTGGGTGGTCAAAAACAGAGATGCAGTCAGTATCCCAGATACAAGTAACGATGAACGTTGGCTTCGAAAACCAGATGACGAGGAAAGCGCAACTGGCTCAAAATCCGTCATTGCCGTTCCGATTATGTCCCGGAATGAGCTGGTCGGGGTTATCACACTGGTCCACCCGGATCCAAACCATCTCCAGGAAGATCATATTACCCTTGTCCGTGCTATAGCAGACCAGGCAGGAATCGCCGTATTAAACGCTCAACTGTACGGTGAAAGCCAACGGCAAACCCGGGTAATGACAGCCCTGGCTAACAGTGCAACAGCAATGTCATCCACATTAAATTTGGAAAATGTGCTGCAAAATATACTTGAGGAAATCCGAGCCGCCCTCCAGGTCGAAGCAGTCACCCTATCCTTAATTGACCGAAGTGAAGAGTACCTGGAATATAAAGCCGCGAGGCACGACACGATTGATCTTCGTTCTACCCTGGTTGGGAAACGGATTAGAATCGGCCAAGGCTTTGCCGGCTGGGTTGCCGAAACCGGATTGGGAGAAATTGTTCCAAATCCTGCTGAGGATAAACGTTTTTTACAGACCAACGCAATTTACCCGGAAATATCGCCCTTTGCTATTGTGGCTGCCCCGATCTTTCTTCATGGCAAAGTAGTAGGTGTTCTGGAAGCAATAAACCCCTACAATAGGTATTTTGAAAGTGACGCACTGCAGGTACTGTCCGGCATTGGGAGTCTTGCGGGTTCCTCAATTCAAAATGCTCAGCTATACGAGGATCTGCAAATTACTCACAGCCGCTATCATGACCTATTTGAGAACAGCATTGATCCGATTATCATCACTGACCTGTTGGGAAATATTATTGAATCAAATATCCGAACCCTGAAAACCAGCAACTATTCCCCGGAAGAGCTCAAAACAATGGGCATCAGCGGTCTTCATGAAGTCAACCAGGAAATCGTCGGCGGAGATTATTCAAAATTACTTAAAGACACATCCAGCGGCTACGAATCTACCCTGACAACAAAGGATAAAATAAATATCCCCATAGAAGTAAATGTTCACCAAATTCAAATAGCTGACCAATCCCGGCTGCAGTGGATCTTGCGGGATATTTCAGAGAGGAAAAATCTGGATCAGCTGCGGGAAGATCTGACATCGATGATTTTTCACGACTTGAGATCACCTTTATCGAATGTAATTTCAAGCCTTGATGTCATCCAGGCCTCTCTGCCGGGAAGTGAAGATCCGGAAATTTACTCCTTGTTTGAGATAGCCAACCGATCAACTCTTCGGATCCAGCGCCTTACAAAATCACTGCTTGATATCAACCGGTTAGAAAGTGGTCAACCAATAACCAAGAAAGAATTAATCGATCCAGAAGAGCTGATAAATTTTGCCAAAGAGGCATTGATCACCCAGGCAAACGCCAAGAAACAAACAGTCAATATCGACATTACCACCAATATTCCCCAGATCAATGCAGATAGGGATATGTTAGAACGTGTGTTAATAAATCTGTTCCAGAATGCAATTAAGTTCACTCCCACAAAAGGTCATATTGAATTCGGAGTAAAGATTGAGGACAAGTCCACTCTTTTTTGGGTCCTGGATTCCGGATCAGGCGTCGATTCCGATTATATTGATCGCATTTTTGATAAATATACCCGGATTAACCCTGACGAGAGAATCAAGGGCTTGGGATTAGGGTTGGCATTCTGCAGGTTAGCAGTTGAGGGCCATGGGGGAAAAATCTGGGTCGAAAATCTTCCCGAAGGCGGAGCCATCTTTTCTTTTACAATTCCAACTGCTGAATAATTCCTATTATTGAAAAAATTTCTTCCACATTGCCAAAAAACGAAGGAGCACGAATGCACGAAATCAAACCCGGGATTTATTACGAGGATACTTATCCAGGACCAACCATAGGAGCTATCCTGCTTCCCCAGGGCATGATATTCATTGATGCGCCTTTACGTCCAGAGGATGGCCACCGCTGGAAATCAAATTTACTAAATCGCAGTCAGGGAACAATCCACAAAATTGTAGTCTGCCTTGATGATCATCCAGACAGAACTATTGGAGTGAACAGTTTGGATTGTCCCATTGTGGCCCACAGGGACGCTGCTAAGACGTTGCAGGAGCAATCTGCGGTTTTTCGCGGTCAGCTTCCAGAAAGCGGAGCAATCTGGGAAAAATATCCTGAAACCACTGGACTCCAATGGGTCATTCCAGACATTACATTTACAGAACGAATGCAGTTTCACTGGGCAGATGAAGCTGTTCTGATTGAGCACCATCCCGGTCCAAGACCTGGGTCAAGCTGGGTGATTATCCCCTCCGAGAAAGTTGTCTTCATCGGAGACGCTGCATCCGCCACAGGACCTCCCTTCTTAGGGAAAGCTCATTTACCTACCTGGATTGACACCCTGGATATTTTATTGAGAGCAAAATATAAAGATTATCAAATCATTAGCGGTCGGGGAGGACCAGTCAAACTGGACAATATCCGGGAACTGAAAAAATCCTTCAGGAAAATTCACCGCCGAGTAGACAAGCTGGCAAACCGGCGGGCATCTGTAGATGATGTAAGTGATCTGGCAGGAAAATTCATGGATGAATTTCCTTATCTAAAAAGGGATCGCGAATTTTTCCTCCAACGCTTGCGCCATGGTTTATCTCAGTATTACATCAGGAATTATTTTCCCCAAACTGATGATGCCGGGAAAAAAATCGTCTGAGTGTGCTTCTTAGCCAAAATCTGCACACCAGACTTCCTCAATGAGTGATTCCCATCAATATCCAGATCAAGGTTATCTTCCACTTTTCCATACCATTCGGGGAGAAGTAGTTGAATCCATACATTACGGTGCGATCGCAATTGTTGATCCTTCCGGTAAACTCTTCGCCTGGTACGGCAATCCAGAAGCGGTGACTTTCCTGCGGTCCTCAGCAAAACCTTTCCAGTCCCTGCCTCTGGTCGAGATGGGAGGGTTGGATTTCTTTCATATTACTCAAAAGGAGTTAGCAGTAACTTGCGCATCCCACTCTGGAACTGATCAACATCTAAAAACGATCCACGGGCTTCAGCAAAAAATCGACATCTCCGAAAAAGATTTATTATGCTGCACCCACCAGCCATTTGATTCTAGTACCCGGGCACTATTGAGAGATCGAGGAGAACAACCCTCCCCAAATCGCCATAATTGTTCTGGAAAACATAGCGGTATGTTAGCGCAGGCTAAATTACTTCAAGCTGATCTGAAAAACTATACGGAAATTGAACATCCTATCCAGCAGCAAATCCAGTCGGTTATTACCGAGATGTGCTGCATTGAACCTTCCAGACTCCAGGTAGGCAAGGATGGCTGTTCAGTTCCTACTTTTGCTATGCCCTTATACCATGCAGCCTGGGGTTGGGCCCGCCTGGTAAATCCTGATGGATTCTCCAAAAAACGGATAAATGCCTGCAAAACGATAACTTCAGCCATGGCAGCCCATCCTTTTTTAATAGCAGGTCCTGGCAGGCTGGATACCCGTTTGATGAAAATTGCAGCTGGGAAAATTATCTCCAAAGCTGGAGCGGAAGCGTTCCAGTCTGCAGGCATCCTGGAAAACGCGATCTATCCCGGTTCACCGGCTCTGGGTATCGCCCTAAAAATTTCCGATGGAGATCAAGGCAAACGCGCCAGAAGGGCCGTTTTTATTGAAATCTTAAACCAACTGGAAGTATTATCGGCCGATCAGATGAAAGACCTGGCAGACATAGGACCAATCCTTACCGAGCACAATCTATGTGACCTCGTAACCGGGGTCGCAAAACCCTGTTTTCAATTACAATACAGCTAAATTATGAATAGAAAACAGCTTGCGGCCAATACACATCAGCTATTGGGAGACAAGTACGGACTTCCAACCTGGCGCCCTCACCTCTCTCCTGTGGGCGAACTTGTTTCAACTATACTTTCCCAGAACACCAATGACAAAAACCGAGATCGAGCCTATGACACCCTCAGGAAAAAATTTTTAACCTGGGAAGAGGTCAGGGATGCCCCGGGAAATCTACTTGCCGAATCGATCAAAACCGCAGGATTGGCTAATCAAAAAGGACCTGCGATCCAAAATGCACTGAGGATCATAACTGAAGAAAGGGGTGAAATCGAGCTGGATTTTTTAAGGTCAAAAACCAGCCAGGAAGCTTCTTTATGGTTAACTAATTTAAAAGGAGTAGGCCCCAAAACCGCAGCTATTGTTCTATTATTCTCTCTGGATATGCCGGCATTTCCAGTTGATACACATGTACACAGGATTACAGGCAGAATTGGGATCCGGCCCGACAAGATGACCGCAGCCAAGGCGCATACCTATCTTGCCGAACAATTTTTACCCGATACTTATTATGCAATCCATCTAAACTTGATCCGGCTGGGACGGGAAATATGCAAAGCGCGCCAACCTCTCTGTCAGGATTGTCCTCTAAACAAGATTTGCAATTATTATAAAAATGAGAAAATTCAATAAAGCATTACATGCGGGTAAACTGATCACAGCACTGCTTATTTCACTGCAGTTCCTGTCAGGCTGTATCCTTTACCCAAATCTAGAGAAACCAGCTCTACCCCCTTCTCAGAAAGAAGAAACAACTCCCGCCTTGTTAATCACTGATTCAATAACCTTAGAGACTCCAGTAATCCAAACTGGAAAATTGTTCACTCCTATTGGCCTGCTCCAGGGAGAATCCTTAGCAATTCACAGCAGCCCCGCTGCAAATGCGCCGATCATTGGCAGTATTCCCGCAACCAGTATTAATATCAAGATTTCTGGAGAACCGCAAATAGATGAAAAAACAACCTGGATTATGGCAGACTATAATCAAGTTCAGGGCTGGGTTGACTTAAACAATCTGGCTATCCACGAAGGAGAACTGCCGGAAGAATTGATAGCACTTGGACAGCTCGTCCTGGATAACCTGCAAGCTTATGATTACAATCTACTGGTTGATCTGATTCATCCAGATCATTGTTTGAGATTTTCCCCCTATTCCTATCTCTCTGAAAACAATTTAATCTTTTGCCCAGAACAACTGAGGGATTTAGTATCCTCAGATGAAAAATATGTCTGGGGAGAATATGACGGAACCGGTAATCTTATATTTATGATTTTTCCGGAATATCATCAAAACTTTGTGTATGATTCCAATTACATTAAGCCAGAAATAATTGGTTTTAATGTTGAGGTAAGCTCAGGAAATGCCATTAACAATATTGCTGGCGTTTACCCCGGGGGAGTGATGATTGAGTATTATTTCTCCGGTTTCGATCCCAAATATGGCGGTCTGGATTGGCGAAGTATAAGACTGGTTTTCATTCAGGACAATCTTACCTGGTACCTGGTTGCAATTATCCATGGAGAATGGACAATATAATTAAATGGATCCTTTATCATCTCAGGATTATGGATCATACCCAAAAAACAAATTAAATCCATGAAAAAAAACTTCTACCAGACAACAATCCTTATCATCTTCATTGGAACCCTATTTATCGGCGGGAGATATTTGTTATCCGACAGGACCCCGGAACAAAACGTCGAGGAAACATCACAACCCCCGACCCTCCCTTGCCTCTTGCCTATACTGACACCTGTTCCAACCTCCACTCCGATCCTGCCTCCCCTTCAAAGTACTATTCCCGGGGATGTATCTTACTTTTACGGGGACTGGGAATCAGCAATCACCAGTTATCAAGCTACTCTGGATAACGATTCCTCTCCGGATCAAATCAGCGCAGCATTATTAGGGTTAGGGAAAGTTTATTTCCAGGAACAGGATTATCAGCAAGCCCTGAATTATCTACGGCTGTTGGTTTCAACCTATCCGGATTCTGTCCTGATCCACAAAGGTTTTTTCTCCCTTGCAGAAACTTACACTGCATTGGATCGGCACCTGGAAGCTGCGGACGCCTACAATTTATACCTTTCCCGCCGCCCGGGAATCCTGGATGCATTCGTGCAGCACAAAAGAGGTGATGCTCTTTCAGCAGCCGAAGAACCCTCCCAGGCAATTGAAGCCTATCAAGCAGCCATCGCCGCAGGAAGTGGAGACTCTCTTTTTACCCTCCAACTAAAAATTGGTCAGCAGTATGCCTCCCTGGAGGATCACGCTACTGCAATTGTGATCTACAAAGATGTATATATTCAAACCTCGAATGATTATGCAAAAGCCCGGTCAGATTATTTATTGGGCCTTTCCTATTTGGACCTCGGCCAGAATGACCTGGCTGAAGCTGCGTTCCAGGATGCAGTGATTCAATACCCCCTCAGCTACGATTCCTATTTAGCATTGTTGGAATTGGTAAACAGAGGTTTTGAGATTAACGACCTTGACCGGGGTTTAGTAGACTATTTTGCCGGACAATACAGTCATGCTGTGGAAGCTTTTGACCGCTACTTAATTGAACCGGACGCCGGGGATCAGGGTACAGCACTGTATTACAAGGGCTTTGCTCTGCGGGCTATGGGAAGGCATGAGGAAGCGTTGCTTGCCTGGGATGTTCTAATCAATCAATATCCAGACCATTCCTACTGGGATCAAGCTTGGGAATTTAAGGCCTATTCGCTCTGGTTTTATCTGGATCGTTACAATGAAGCCAGTCAGGTTTTGCTGGACTTTGTCAGCAAGAACCCCTACCATCCACGAGCAGCTGAATTCTTGTTTGATGCAGCCAGAATTGAGGAGCTGATCAGTGATCTTGAAACCGCAGCAGCGCTCTGGAAACGAGTTTTCAATGAATATCCAACTTCTTCGTATGCCAATGTGTCATTATTTAAAAGTGGTATCTCCCGGGTAAGACTGGGCGCTTATCCGCAGGCGCTGGATGCATTCTCTACTTACAGCGATGCTTCCCAATCATTCGAAGAACTCTCCCAGGCACTGTTTTGGATCGGGAAAGTATATGATATGCAAGGCAACTCTGATGCAGCCTTGGATGCCTGGAGTGACGCCGCCAATGCGGATCCCACCGGATACTACAGCGAACGGGCTCGCGATTTGCTTCAGAACCGGCATCCGTTTACACCGCCACAAGACTACGATATCGGTTTTGATGTCCTGGCAGAACAACAGGAAGCTGAGAACTGGATTAAAGATACTTTTTCAATTCCTCCCGAAACGAATCTGAGCAGTCTCGGTTTATTGGGAGATGATCCCCGTCTAATCAGAGGTACCGAACTGTGGGAATTGGGTTTATATAGCGAGGCCCGGGCTGAATTTGAGGAACTCAGGAATGAGATCAGTTTTGACCCAATTAGCAGCTACCGGTTAGCCAACTATTACGTTGATCTGGGTCTCTACCGCCCTGCTATCTTTGCTGCCCGTCAAGTATTAAATGCTTCCGGCATGGATGACGCTGAAACCATGAACGCACCTTCCTATTTTAATCACATCCGGTTTGGGACTTATTACAGCGACCTGGTCATCCCCGCCGGTCAGGAATATGGATTTCACCCCCTGCTGCTTTTCAGTGTGATCCGGCAGGAATCTCTTTTTGAGGGTTTTGTCCGGTCTACCGCCGGAGCAAGAGGGTTAATGCAGATCATGCCCAGCACTGGTGCAGAACGGGCAGATCAAGAAGATTGGCCGCCTGACTACAGTGCTGAGGACCTCTACCGCCCGCAGGTGAGTATTAAATTAGGAACTGCTTATTTAGGTTTCCTGCGGTCTTATTTTGATGGGGATATCTATGCCACATTAGCGGCTTATAATGCGGGCCCGGGGAATTCTGCCACCTGGCTGGAAGAAGCTCAAGGAGATCCGGATCTCTTTTTAGAAATCATCCGATTTTCTGAAACCCAGCTGTATCTGAAAAATATCTCAGAGATTTTCGCCATCTACCGGCGTTTGTATACCCGGAGTCAATAGGAAAATCCAGAGAGAAGAAATCCCATTCGGTTAAGAACAATCTTACGGCCTTTTTTCCAGGGTCAGTTCAAACTCGAGGGTTTCAGCCCCTCGGATCACCAGGATTGTGACCTGATCTCCAGGGTTTTTATAGGTTAATAAATAACCCATGAAATCCGCAAAATCATTCACTTGCTGATCATCAATGGCAATGATTAAATCACCGCCTTTCAGATCACCCTCTCTACTTTCCGCGCCCACCAGCCCGGCTTTATCCGCCGGACTGCCAGGAGTAACCTCGCGGATATAAACACCTGTGGATTGGGGCAAATCTAATGCTTCCTGATCAAACAGGCTGAGTTCACCCATTACCGCGATCCCGACATAAGGTGAGTCATGGTTCCCAAAGACAATCAAATCAGGAACTACATTTTTTGCTGTATCAATGGAAATCGCGAAACCAAGACCGGAGTTAACTGGCTGTCCGGAAAGATCAATACTTGTGGTACTGATTGCTGAATTGATGCCTACAACTTCGCCATTCAGGTTTAACAAAGGACCGCCGGAATTACCCGGATTGATAGCTGCGTCAGTTTGAATAATGTTCCCGGTAGCAAACACTCCGCCTCCCGGCGCAAAATGCATTGATTCCATGGTTCTACCCAGGGCAGAGATGATTCCTAGAGTCATCGATCCCTGTAATCCCTTAGGGTTACCAATGGCGATTACTGTTTGCCCAACCAAAAGATCACTACTCTGGCCCAGGGAGAGAACTTTCAACTCAGGCGGTAGTTGGTCTAGTTCAAGTACAGCGAGGTCGGTATCAGGATCTGACCCAAGAATCTGAGCCCTGGTTTTAAATCCAGAAGGAAAGGCGACTTCCAAATCAGTCGCAGCATGAATAACATGGAAATTGGTGACAATATGACCTTCCTCATCCCAAACAAATCCGGTTCCTAAACCACCCCCCTCTTCCGTCAGGGCGCGGATAGCAACTACACCCGGGTTTACTTCTTCATAGAGCGAGGGAAGATCCCCATCTTCGATTACCACCTTGCTAATGGTAGTGACTACTCCATCATTTATAGGTTCTAATGTTTGCGTAAACCAGGTTTGAGGGTTTAAAGAACAAGCAAGAGCGGAGAGGATCAGCGCTGTCACTATGATTAAAATTGCAGATTTATTTTTCATGGGTTGTCCCTACTTTAATGGTCAATAATTTGTGCATTAATCAAGAAAATAACATCCGAAATGGCATCCCAACGAAAATAGATGCTTCAAATTCGATCATCTTAAAGATACTTGTCCAGCATAAAATCTTACAAGAGATTATAGTATTTGGCACTATAGTACCGCAGAAATTTAATAAAGATATTATATTTCAATTATTAAAACATAAAAAGGGCGAGGCTGTATCAGTTGAGGGGCGGGGAGTCTGAAATACCTCCCGGGAGGAATAAAAAAAAAGCCTCCTCAAACAGATTGATCTATTTGAGGAGGCTTTCGCCAAAGGAGGAAACAGTGATAAATTTTTTTATATCTCCCGTTTCTGAGTAAATCATAACAGAACCCCTGCAGGATGCAAAAGTACAAGCTCACGGAAAATATATGACCTTTATCCTCTCCAATCATAAACAATTATTCAGATACTTTTTGGAGGAAAAAGTACAACAATGCAGGTATGATATTTGCTGCCAAACAGGTAAAAATATTTATTCCTAGATTCCATGTCCTGGGCCTGAAATTCCCCTACTATTGCCTTTTATCAGCGCTTGTTGTAAAATCGTTTTCGAAACTATTTGCCCTCGTAGCTCAGTGGATTAGAGCACTTGCTTGCGGAGTAAGGGGTCGCGTGTTCGAATCACGCCGAGGGTGCTCAAAACGGAGCGGGAAATCCCGCCCCGTTTTTTTTTGCTCTTTTCCAGCAATAATTATCGAAAAAGAATTCCATTATTCAGGAAAAGGCGGGTGGAGAGCAGCTTCTTCGATTTGTAGTATTCCACGCCAATGTGCCGGAAACAGCCCCCTGCTAGATGACATAAAGAAAAACCTCTCTCCCGAAGAAATCTGCCTGGCAGAGTCGAGCCCTGTGATCGGCACCCACGTGGGTCCTGGTACCCTTGCCGTGGTTTGTATGCACGGGATGTAATAAAAAGACATTTTGCAGAAAATACGGATTAAATAACTACCGTAACCTCTCTTTTAGAAATGTGTTGTATCTTTCATAATTGAAAGATACTCATACTTATTTCGAAAGAGAGGATTTATGTCTAAAGTAGCCATTGTAACTGACAGTTCACCCAATATCCCTGAGCACCTTATTAAAGAAAATCATATCCATGTTGTTCCTCTCAATGTAATCTGGGGGGAGGAATCCTATTTTGACGGTGTGGAAATCACAAATGCCGAGTTTTACTCACGACTCGAAACAGACAAAGTTATGCCCAGTACATCCCAACCGTCTGTGGCTGCATTTGAAGTGCTTTTTCGCTCCCTCCACGAGGATGGTTATGAAATACTTGGCAGCTTTTTATCGGAGGATCTATCCGGCACCATATCTTCCGCTACCCAGGCTAAAAAAATGCTCCCCGAAGCTAAAATTGAAATCGTGAACTCAAAATCCCTGGCAATGGCCCACGGGTTTCAGGTTCTGGCCGCTGCCAGAGCAGCCAATAACGGCGCCTCGCTTGCTGAATGTAAACAGATTGCAGAGGATGCCCGGGACCGCTCTGCCGTAATCTTTGTCCTCGATACCCTGGAATTTTTGCATAGGGGAGGCAGAGTAGGAGGAGCAAAACGGTTTGTCGGAACCTTATTGAATGTCAAACCTATCCTGACTGTTGAGGATGGCCTGATAGTTCCCCTTGATTCAGTCCGCACTCAGAAAAAAGCCCTGGAAGCAATAGTAGATATGATTGAAGAAAGAACAAAAGGCCATAAAAATATCCGCTTAGCAACCCTGCATGCTAACAATCCAGAGACAGCCCAATTTATCCTGGATGAAATTACTGAAAGATTACCCCTGGACGAGAAGGTATTCGCTGAACTCAGTCCTGTTCTCGGGACCCATGCCGGTCCGGGAGCGGTAGGACTGGCTTATCTTGTGGATATGTAAATTCCAGAAACGTTTTCAAGAAATATTTAAAAAAACGTCCAGTCAACCGGCTGGACGTTTTTTTCTTCGATGGTAAACTTATCCATGAGCTTTCAGAAGCAATCTGTTCAAAAGGCAAAACACAATGGATAATGACAAGTTTTCCGGTTCATTAATAACGCCTTCAGTTCAAGACAATATTAAAATAATATCGTTTGCCGCTGAACCATATCCTGACGGACGAAGGGTACTAGTAAGGCTGTTATTGTCTTCTTTTCTAGAAGGACCTAACGCAACAATAAATTTATCCAACGAGGAGAACCAGGAACTGGCAACGGTAAATATCGTCAGTATCTTTAGCCCGGAGAACGAGATCACCCTCCATATCCCTGGAAACAAAAAACTCCCAGGTGACTATAAAATTGATGTCGAAGTATTTTATACCGAGGAAGAAGAAATCGAACAGGAGGGGAAAAAGCGGTTGTCTTTTAAGCAATCCCTGGTCGACAGCGCTTCAACCTCATTTTCTATCCAGTGACTACTCCCTTCCCGAACGACTTTATCACTGAAATTAACCGGCTTCTTGGGGAACAATCCTCTAGGTTTTGGGATAATCAGGAAACAACCCCGACAATTTCAGGTCTGCGTGTAAATACACTTAAGACAAATCCTGAATTATTCCGAACAATCTTCTCTGCCAAATTAAAGACTTTACCCTGGGCCGATGATGGATTTCAACTCCCTCAAGGCAGCAATCCAGGAAAACATCCTTTCCACTCTGCCGGACTTTATTATCTTCAGGAACCTTCAGCTATGGCGCCCGCAGCTGCACTTGATCCTCAACCGGGAGAATTAGTACTTGATCTTTGTGCTGCTCCCGGGGGAAAAGCTACCCAAATCTTATCGCTAATGGAGAACCAGGGCCTATTGATTGCAAATGATTCCAATCCCCGGCGAGTGCAGGCACTGGCACGGAACATTGAACGCTGGGGAGCTCGGAATACTGTAATTACCAATGAGATTCCCAGAAGATTGGCAGAGCATTTTGGTCCGGTCTTTGACCGGGTGCTGGTAGATGCACCCTGTTCCGGGGAAGGAACCTTCCGAATAGATCCCGGTGAAATTAAAAAATGGTCAATCAATTTCAGCAAACGGTGTAAGTTGATCCAGGATGAAATCCTCTGGTTTGCCGGAAAAATGGTTCGTCCCGGAGGGATTTTGGTATATTCAACCTGTACCTTTAACCAACAGGAAAACGAGGGGTCGGTAATGAGATTCCTTCAAGCAAATACGGATTTTGTTGTAGATCCAATCCCTCTCCAGCCCGGATTCTCAACCGGCATTCCATTGTCAAAAGCAGATCCTGGAAATCTGAAAGGGACTGTCCGGATTTGGCCCCATCTGGCTCCCGGAGAAGGCCATTTCATTGCCCGGTTGAGGAAATCTGAAAATTCAGTTTCAAGACAATTACCCAGACAAAGTACTCAAACTGTGCTAACTGCAAATCAGCTGAAGATATATAAAGAATTTTTTGATTCTTCCCTGAAACTGACACCAGGAACAAAGATAATCTCACCCGGTAGTTCATCCCTGTCTTGTTTTGGAAATCAACTGTATTTATTCCCCCCGAATACACCTCAACTTGAGGGTTTACACATTCATCATTGGGGATGGTCACTCGGCATGTTTAAAGGTGATCGGTTTAGACCCAGTTCTGCCCTGGCATCCGGCTTAACCAGAGAGGATTCACAAATAGTGATAGAATTCCCAGTAGGTGATCCGAACCTGATTTCTTATCTTCGAGGATCTCCTATCCGCTATCCAGGTGATGTGGCGGCAAATAGTGCTTGGGTATTGGTAACTGTAGAAGGATTTCCTCTTGGTTGGGGAAAAATTGTTCAGGGCCGTTTAAAAAGTCATCTTCCAAGCTGGCTGCGTCATACCTAAAAATCTTTGCGGGATTATTATTATGAACACTGATGCTTCTGCTGAAAATAACAATCAAAAACCAGACAGAAGATTCCCCTCAAACCTGATCCTTCTGGCAATCGGCGCCATCCTGTTAATCTCTGCCATAATCCTCTATCCCGCAGCACTACGCAGGATGGAAGAACACCCTGCGCCAGAACCGTCAACAGCTGAATTGACACCAGAGGCAGATACTGTCCAGATTTCCATAACCGAAACAACTGCTCCTGTTGCCAACATTACACCAATTTCAAACCCTTCGTCCACTCCTGTCGTAATCGAGTTTCCCTCCCAATTTGGCACATTAGTGCTGTCAATCCGGGAAGGTACTGATATTCACTTGTTTGCTTACCAGCCGTTTTTGGAAAAAATTAATGAGGGCACATATAGCGCACTGCCCTTAACTCGGATCACAACAGGGAATCATCAGGACATTACTCCAGCCATAAGTCCGGATGGCACAAAGATAGCCTTCTCTTCCAACAGAGAGGGTTCCTGGGATCTCTACATCCTGGACTTAATCAACGGAGATACCAGGAAATTTACCGATACCATGGCATATGATGGGAATCCAACCTGGTCGCCGGATGGACAGTGGTTGGCTTATGAGAGCTACCATATCAACAACCTGGATATTTTTATCCAGGATATTGATCAAACACAGGGACCCATTCCCCTTACAAATCACCCTGCAGCAGATTATGCTCCCAATTGGTCCGGGCAGGGACGCAGGATAAGTTATATCTCTACTCGAAACGGCGTACAGGAAGTCTGGTATGCAGATCTGGACTCAACCGAGAGTGAAAAATCAGTCCAGGTAAGGAATCTCCCGGGGCTGAATGCAAAACACCCCACCTGGACAACCGACGGCAGGTACCTGTCCTGGTCGATTGTCACCGAAGAAGGCAGTCATACCCTTGTCACCTGGGATTCAGAACAACCGGAGCTAGACCCTATCCTGGCAGGAACCGGAGATTGGCCGCTCTGGGCAGGAACAGGAGATGTATTGTATGCGTTGATTGAAACCCCGTATGATACCTATCTCACTGCTTATCCTGGTCTCGAATATGATCTTCAGGTGATGATGCCGGCAGTAAAATTACCCGGTCCCGTAGCCGGTTTCAGCTGGGCAGAAGGCATTTCGCTTGCCCCTATGGACCCTGCTGTTCAAATCAATCCTACGCCTCTCTGGAACCCTGCTCTCCTGCAAGACGAGAACTCAGAGATCATTAAAAAAGATTTATTCCGGCTGAGAGATATTAATGCCCCTTATCCCCATTTAAATCAAGATGCTGTTAGTTCGTTTACATCACTCAGGCAGGAAACCAGAGATATATCGGGGTGGGATTTTCTTTCTACACTAGAAAATGTCTACCTGCCACTTGCAGAATCTGTCGATCCAGGGGTTAATATGAACTGGCTGTACACCGGACGGGGACTATCGGTAAATGACATTCCCAGACTTGCAAATTGGCTTATCGTAGTCCGGGAGGATTATGGCACCCAGACATTCTGGCGGCTTTATATTCGGGCCAATGTCCAGAATGGCTCCCAAGGTCTACCTCTGAATAACTATTTCTGGGATTTTAATGCCAGATTTTCCGGTTCAAATTCATCTTACGAAAATGGCGGCTCAATCTCAAAAAATATTCCAGATGGGTACTGGATCGATTTTACTGAGCTGGCAGCTACCTTCGGATGGGAGAGATTTCCCGCACAGTCTCATTGGCAATATTCTGAATCTGCTGCCCGCTATCAATACTTTGCTTTTAAACAGGGATTAAGTCTGCGTTCCGCGCTGCTTGAATTATATTCGCCACAAGCCATCCAGCCATTTACGAATTCTGCAAATCCCTGATCTGATGATGAAAAGAGAGTTACGGACAAACTTAGGACGAAGAGGAATCCTGGTTCAAGGCGGTGTATATTTAACAGCAATATTGCTGCTTGGCGCCTGCACCATGGATACCGGTTTTCCCGGCAATAAGCAGGATACCGCAACCCCAACAGTATCTACACCTGCAGCCAGTTTTACTCCATTAGAGCCAACAGAGACCCATGTGAGCCTGAATCTGACCACACTGACACCAACTGCTGTGCCGGAAATCAGCTCAACCCCAGAACCGGTCCCATCTACTCCTGATTTATCCAATCCCCCCGACCCTCAAAAATCTTTTACCGCCTGGAGACCACCTGTGTACCCGGTTCCCTGGGTGCCAAGCCCCCAGGATCATTTTTATTTTTCAAACCCAATTGCAGCCCATACTATCGATCCAGCTTATTCTACCTACGGTTATGGGGATGTGTTTTTTAAGGATGTTGTTCACACGGGAATTGATATCCCAGGTGATATAGGAACACCGATCCTGGCAGCAGGAGATGGAAAAATAGTTTACGCCGGATTCGGCGTGTACCGGGGTGGTTCAGATATTTTTGATGATCCCTATGGAAGGGCTATCGTAATTGAACATTCCTTCAATTACCAGGGCGAATCTCTTTTTACACTCTACGCGCATCTTGATGAAATTCTTGTTAAAAAAGGGCAGGTGGTAGCAACAGGAGATCAAATTGGCCTTCTGGGGGAGACTGGAAAAACCACTGGCCCTCACCTTCACTTTGAAGTCCGAGTGGGGAAAAACGAATATTTTTCATCCCGGAATCCTGACCTGTGGATTTCCCCTTCGCAAGGTTGGGGAATCCTGGTCGGACAGATATTGACCTATGAAGGCAGGCTGCTGGAACAGCAGGCAGTGTACCTCTCCCGGATTGGAGAACAGATTTCCGAAAGTGAATCTAAAGATTATAAATGGATCGGGAAATCATATCAAAATCAAGCAATTAATAGCGACCCCTATTATAAGGAAAATCTCACCATCGCCAATATTCCAGCTGGAACCTATATATTATCAATACCGGTAACAAATATCGGTTATTCCTATCAGAAAATAATTGAAATCCTGCCCGGACAGGTAACGTTTATCAAATTTAATCTTTGGCGGGGATTTACTCTAGGAAAACCCCCAACACCGGAAGTTTTCTTTTCACCTTCCCCTTGACGTTTAGAACATTTGTGCTACACTAAAACAAGGCTAGCCAGGTGGAAATCTATTGTTTTAGAGGAGGATATTATGGCTGATGATCCAAGGAAAACAGCTTTAGACAAAACTCTGCAGGATATTACAAAACGCTTCGGGGAAGGAGCGATAATGAAGCTTGGTGAAGCACAGGGCATGGAAGTTGATGTAATTCCTACTGGCACATTATCTCTTGACGTAGCTCTTGGTGTGGGGGGAATTCCCAGGGGAAGGGTAACAGAGATTTATGGACCGGAAGCATCCGGAAAAACCACAATCTGCCAGCACATCGTTGCCGAAGCCCAGAAACTAGGCGGAACCGCCGCTTTTATTGATATGGAGCACGCTCTAGATCCTGCCTATGCAGCCCGGACCGGGGTGGATGTCAATAATTTATTGATTTCCCAACCGGACACCGGAGAGCAAGCCCTTGAGATTGCAGAATCTTTGATTCGTTCCGGAGCTGTTGATGTCATCGTTATCGACTCAGTCGCTGCTCTGGTTCCCCGGGCAGAAATTGAGGGTGATATGGGAGACTCCCATATGGGATTGATGGCCAGGCTGATGTCTCAGGCACTCAGGAAACTATCTGGAGCCATCAAGCAAACCAATACCTGCCTGATTTTCACCAATCAGCTGCGGGAAAAAATCGGTATTGTCTTTGGAAACCCTGAGACAACCCCCGGCGGCCGAGCTCTTAAATTTTACAGCTCAGTCCGTCTGGACGTCCGCAGGATTCAATCCATTAAATCCGGAACGGATATTATCGGCGGCAGAATCCGGGTTCGGGTTGTGAAAAATAAAGTAGCTCCTCCTTTTAAAACAGCTGAATTTGACATCATGAAGGATGGGATCTCAAAATATGGCGATATTCTTGATCTGGCTGTAGAAGTAGGCGTAGTCGATAAACGCGGATCCTTTTATTATTATGGTGATGACCTTCGCATCGCACAGGGTCGGGAAAATGCCAAAGAATACATGAAAGAAAATCCGGACTTGGCCCTGGAGATCGAAGGAGAAGTCAGGGCTCTGGTCTTTGAAGAAATTCAACTCGATCCTGATCCCAATGATCCTGAATCTGGTAGTGGGGATGAAGAAGACCTGCAATAAAATGAAGAGAAAATTCTGGATAGTGCTTTTGGTGATTCTGGTCACAGGTTGTCAAGGGGTAGAGCCTGCACCGACCGGGACGCCAGAAGCCCTGTTTGTTCCTCCCGTGGACGACGTGAACCAAGAACAGAATTCTGAAGTCCCTCCTGCCGCCCCTCCAACCCAACAGGGAAATTGTGTAAATCAACTCCGCTATAAAAAAGACCTGACAATTCCCGACGGCAGTGAAGTATTAGAAGGGGAAAAAATCACGAAGCGCTGGTTAATCACCAACGAAGGCAGCTGTAATTGGGACCAGTCCTATTCCTTACAGTTAATCTCGGGGTTGGCTCTGGGGGCAAAAAAGTATCAGCTGCTTTACCCTGCACGACAGGGCTCAAGAGCAATCCTGGAAATCTCTTTCACCGCTCCTGATAATCCAGGACGATACAATTCCTGGTGGCAGGCTTTTGATTCCAAAGGAAAGCGATTTGGAGATCCGCTTTACATGGATATCATAGTATTAAGTGAGTAAACCGGGAATGGAGCCCCACCACATGAAATATAATAAATCCAGTGTCCAGCGAGTTCTGGATGAATTGAAGTCCTTAAATCTCCCTACTCAATTTAAGGACCTACCTCAAAGTACCCGGACAGCAAGAGAAGCCGCGGCGGCTGTTAACTGTCATGTCGGTCAAATCGTAAAGTCACTGGTATTCCAAACCAAATCCACCCACAAACCCATACTGGTATTAACCAGTGGATCCAACCAGGTAAATGAAGCAGTTGTAGGAGCTGTAATCGGAGAAGATATTGATTTTGCTTCTGCAGAGTTTGTCCGCGAGATGACTGGTTTTGCGATTGGTGGGGTATCCCCCTTTGGGCTGAAGGAGGAAATTGCAACCTATATCGACGAAGATCTGCTTCAGCATCCGGTTATCTGGGCTGCAGCGGGATCACCCAATGCTGTCTTCAGTATCTGTCCGGAAGATTTGGTTAGTGCTATTCAAGGGCAGATAATCACTGTCGTTTAGGTAAAGTTATCAATTTAAAGAATTGTAAGAGAATTGATCCTCTGCTATTTTTCCCTCTTGATAAAACCCGCTGGTGGTTTTTTTAAATCAGGCGGTTATTGTCGTAATCCGTGAAATATTCCTTTGTTAATAAATAGCCTTCTTCATCAGCAGGTCAAATTGTATTGCACTCCATCCCAAACGTCACCAGAAACAATAAAACTGGATCCCAGGTAAGTTTCAATTGGGTCCAGTTCTTTTTCAGATAATTATGCTTTATCCCTGTAGAGTATTGATCAATCCAATTTCATCCTGCGTCGGCAGCAGATTATTGTTGCCGTTTTATAATGACCAGGCAGTATGAAAAGACCAACAAGGAAATTGATATTTGATTAAATATTTTTAACATTGCTCCTCTTTTAAAGGTGCCGATGGGTTTAAACTCACAAATAATCTGGTCCTGGGAATTTTTAAGAATCCAGCTCCTGGACATTCCTTTTCCCGGAAGAAGCGCAAAAAGTTCATCTTCAAAAATGATGATAAGGACCCTTCTCAACCCTCCGCGAGGTGCGGCGCTGGCTATTACCGCACCTTCCTGTTTTAGTTCATAGTGACTTTTCCAAAAACTTATCTTGTCAAAGATCAAAGATAAATCTTCTTGACCAGTAAACATCCCTTCTGTTTTTCCGGCATTAAGGGTTAGAACTCCTAATGTATCTGATTGCGTCCCGAAAAGGTGCTCAGTTTTAAAAATGCCTGTTTCGATAACAGCAATCAAATCTGCTGTGAAGTACTCGTTATTCATCCTCTGAATCACCTGCTTCTGGTTTACCCATCATCCTTTGGGCCATATCAGTCATCGCAGTCATACCCATTAAGCCGCCCAGATTCATGGTATCCACTGCGCTGGAGGGCACGATCACCATAGCTCCCTTTTCCTTTAATCCTTCAAAGAGCATATTCATTGCCCGCAGGTGTAAGGCTGTTGGATTATCCTTGTATGCCTCGGCTGCTTTTGCAAATGAGTCAGCGATTTGCTCTTCACTCTCCCCCAGGATTACCCGTGCCTGTCGTTCTCGCTCAGCCTGCGCTTGGCGGCTCATAGCGTCTTCCAATCCGCCGGGGATGACAACATCACGGATTTCCACCGATTGCACAGTGATACCCCAGGGTGTAGTTCGATCATCAATAATATGCTGGAGTTCTGCATCCATCCGGGCTCTGCCCACCAAAATGTCTGCCAGTTCCATCTGACCTATGATCTCACGCAGAGCGGTTTGCGATGCCCAGGAAATAGCTGCGCGGTAATTTTCCACTTCAAGAGCCGCTTTTTCTGCATCCCAGACAACCCAGAACAATACAGCATCAACGTCCACCGGTACAGTATCCTTGGTGAGGGTTCTTTCTGCCGTGAAAGAAGTTACCATTACCCGATGATCAATCCAGGCAGGTAGTGTATCAAAGATGGGAACAATCCAAAATGGTCCGGGGCCTTTCAGATCAACAAACCTGCCTAAACGAAGATGAATGGCTTTCTCCCACTGCTCAGCTACTTTGAATGCCAGCAGAACATAAAGCCCCATAATGTTCACAACTAGCAGCTCTGTGATGATCCAGACCAGTTCAACTTCCTCGATTGCCATCCAGGCCGCAGCAGCCGATGAGATTATCAGCAGGATCAGAAAAATAAAAACAGCAACACCATTGACCTGACTTTGTTTTTTCTCCTCAAATCCGATATTTAGTCCTGTTGGTTTAATAACCATTTTTTCCTTCCTCCATAAATAAAATAATTATTGCTCTTTGTTCTTCTCAAGCCAGATTTTCATTTCCTCCTGAAAGGCTTTCTCTATCTCAGCCGGAGAATATCCCAGGCTCCGGGCTTCCTCCAGCGCAGTTTCGATAATGGAGTGGAGCAACCTTTGACGTTTACGCTCAATTTGGTTTTTGTCCAGAACTCCAGTAACAAAAGTGCCCTTGCCCCTCTGGGTAGAGATTACTCCTTCCCTGTCAAGTTCAAAGTAAGCCCTGGCGACCGTATTGAGGTTTACTCGAATGTCTGCAGCCAACTCCCTGATTGTGGGTAATTGTTCGCCCGGCTGCAATTGTCCGGCGGCGATAAAGGAATGAATGCTGTCCTCAATCTGGACATAAATTGGCACGCTGCTGTCGGGATCTATTTTTAATTTCATATAATCCTATTGTAATAGTGTATTAGTACAATAGGATTATTGCATATTTAATTAGGTTTGTCAAGTTTTACCCATTAAATTCTGTAAATTGACGCTTATCCCTTTATGGCATACAATCCAGAAGGCTGACATCTGATTTATCTGGCAGTTATCTAAACCCCGTCCCTTAGAATAAATCTTCACTCCTGGAATGCGCGTATGATTGAAAACCCAACCCAGCGGATTGCGATAATCGACCTGGGTTCCAATACAAATCGATTGATTATCATGGAAACCCGGTTGGGGTTCTCGTACCGGTTGGTAGACGAAGTCCGGGAAGTCGTCCGACTCAGGAAAGGGATGACTGAAGCCGGGTTAAGCGATGAAGCTATTGCCCGGGGTTTATCAACCTTGCGCCTTTATAAGGATTTTTGTGAACAAACCAACGTCAGTCAAATTCTAGCTGTTGCGACCAGCGCAGTCCGAGAAGCTGCAAATGGTCCTGCTTTCCTGGACAGGATTAAAGATGAAATTGGCATTTCTATCCAGCTGCTGGATGGGGAAAAAGAAGCCTACTATGATACTTTAGGCGCGTTAAACGAAGTTCCCTTGAGGAAAGGTGTTGTTCTGGATATCGGAGGAGGCAGCATTCAACTCAGCGATGTGCAAAAAGGGCAGTTTAACAAGGGCGACTCTGTCTCCCTGGGGGCGCTTGCCCTCACAGAACAATTTATTACCCGGGACCCGATTTCCGGGAAGGAATTTCGGGGCATCGAGAAAGAAATCTCCCGCCAACTTGATACCATTCAATGGCTGCCGGAAAAAACAGGAGAGCCCCTGGTCGGATTGGGTGGAACAATCCGCAACCTGGGGATGATTGAAGCAAGCCGACAAAAATATCCCCTCCACACCCAGCATGGTTTTATCCTCAAACGGTCTTCAGTTGAGAGAAGCATCCAGCTTTTCCGAGAACTTCCATTAAAAGAACGCCAGAAGATTCCAGGATTAAGCAGCGACCGGGCGGACATTATTCTGCCAGGGGCAGCTGTTGTCCTGGCAGTAATGGACCGTCTTCAAATTGATAAATTACAATTATCAGTAAATGGCCTCCGGGAAGGTGTATTTCTAGAGCTTTTCTGGTCCCATTTAGATCCCCCTATCATCCCCAGCGTGCGCAAATTCAGCGTTTTAAATCTTGCCCGTAATTATTATTATGAAGAACAGCATGCCAATCACGTCAGCTTCCTGGCAGGAAGGCTCTTTGAACAGCTGGCTCCATTACATAATTTTGGCAAAAAGGAACGCGAAATTCTCTATGCAGCGGCTTTGCTGCATGACCTGGGCCGGATTATCGGCTACAGCAGTCATCATAAACACACCCAAACCTTGCTGGAATATAACGGGTTACCAGGATACACCCCCCGCGAAACTGCCCTCATTGCCCTGCTCTCCCGTTATCATAGAAAAGGGAAACCCGAAATTTCCGATTATAAACTGCTGCTGAAGAAAAAAGACCTGACCATTCTCACCAAATTAGCAGCCATTCTCAGACTGGCTGAATGTCTTGAACGAGGTCGAAACTCGAATATTACTGATACCATAGCAACCTGGGATAAAGATCAGCTGCGAATCACCCTGATCGCCAATCAATATCCAGCTGTTGAACTTTGGCAGGCAAACCGGAATGCGTCCCCATTAATGAAAGAAGCTTTTCAAAAAGAAGTAAAAATAGACAGCTTTTCCCCCCCTCAAAACCGGACTGATTGAGATTACTCTCAATCTCAGAATCCATTTCACAAATACATTAAATTTCCAGAGAGAGCTTAAAGTTGGCCTTTTTACAGGCAACTTTAAAAGAAAGCAGCTAGATAGAAGTTTCTTTAAGTATTACTCCGAGTGATGCCAAATCCCTCGATTTTTGATCATCCATTCCTGGGAATTGAATGGCTCGTCATTTTCCCCCCTCTTTACAGGTTCATAATTACCATCTGAGAGCATGAGACGGGCTTTTACGTTATCCTTCAGGTGCATCTTTAATATATCATCCCTGATAGAGCTTTTAATGACCTCATCTTCAATGGGGAATAAAGTCTCAACTCGACGGTAAAGATTTCTAGGCATCAAATCCGCGCTGCCAAGTAAAATCTCTTCCTTTCCTCCATTATGGAAGTAATAAATCCTGGCGTGCTCAAGGAATCTCCCTACAATTGAGGTTACAGTTATATTTTCACTAACCCCGGGAATTCCCGGATATAAACAGCAGATACCACGGGCTTGAATATCAATCTTTACTCCCGCCTGGGAAGCTCGGTACAGCGCTTTAATACAGTGACGATCTGCCAAAGAATTCATCTTAAATGCTATATAGCCATCTCCCTGTTCCTGATGGATTTTTATTTCCCGATCTATCCGGGATATGATCCCTTGTTGCATCTCACCCGGAGCAACTAACAACTTTTTATATTGTTCCTTGCGGGAATATCCAGTTAAGCGGTTAAACAAAGCTGAGACATCTTTCCCGAGGGCAGAATCACAGGTGAAATAACCAAGATCCGCATAAACACGGGCAGTCACGTCATTGTAATTACCTGTTGCCAGATGGATATATCGCCGGATACCATCTTGTTCATGACGGATTACCACGCTGACTTTTGCATGGGTTTTCAGGCCAATCAAACCATAGACAACATGGACACCTGCCCTTTCCAGAGATTTTGCCCAGATTATATTATTTTCCTCATCAAAACGTGCTTTCAACTCAACCAGGACAGCAACTTGTTTCCCATTCTCCCGGGCATCCAGCAGTGCGGCAACCACCGGAGAATCTGGGCCCACCCGGTATAATGTCATTTTGATTGCCAGTACCTCCGGATCACGGGCTGCTTCACGGATAAATCGGATGACCGGGTCAAAACTGTCGTAAGGATGATACATTAAAATATTTTTTCGGCGAATAACAGAAAAAATACTTTCTTCAGTTGATAATGAAGGTGGGACAGATGGTTTAAAAGGCGTGTCCTTTAATTCGGGACGATTAATGCCCATTAACTCCATCGCATCACTTAACCCAATTGGACCATCCACAACAAAGATCTGGTACGACGCTACATCCAGGTTAGTTTGCAGGATTTCCCTCACCTGGTCAGGCATGGAACTATCAATTTCCAACCGAATAGCTGACCCAAACTGCCTTTCCCTCACACTTTCTTCAATAGCTGCTAATAAATCCGAAGCTTCATCTTCTTCAATCTCTGGATCTGCGTCTCTAGTTACCCGGAACGGGTAAGCAGCTTCAATCTTTAAACCGGGGAAGAGCAAATCAAGGTTTGCCTTCACAACCTCTTCCAGCCAGACAAAATTGGTTGAATTGCGTTCATCCAGCCCTAATTCCTGGTTTTCATCGGCTTTATCTTCACTGGGGATAGCTATCAATCGTGGATAGATTTTAGGAACCTTCAAGCGGGCAAATCGCTGACCATGTTTGGGATCTTGAACTACCACGGCGAGGTTCATGGAAAGATTTGAGATGTGCGGGAAGGGATGTCCCGGATCAAAAGCCAGCGGGGTCAAAGCGGGATAAATTTCCTTCTTAAAATACCTCCGCAGCAGCTTTCTCTGTTTCCGTTTTAGCTGTTCATAATGAAGTATTTTAATTCCCTGATCCTTTAACTTCGGGACCAGGTCTTTCTGCCAGCACTTATATTGTGTTTCCAATTTTGGAAGCAATTGCTGCCGGATTATTGCTAATTGTTCCGAGGGAAGCAGGCGATCAGGAGACGCTTTATGAGCAGCAGCCTCCATCTGGCGCCTCAGGCCTGATACCCGGATCATAAAGAATTCATCAAGGTTGCTGGAGAAAATGGCCAGAAACTTAATTCGTTCAAAAAGCGGATGGTTTTTGTCCAGTGCTTCTTCCAATACCCGGTCATTAAATCTCAACCAGCTCAATTCTCTGTTTAAATATAAATCCGGATCAGAAAGGTCTTGAGGACTGCTGCCTAATATCTGTTTAATATTATCAATGACCATTGTCTACTCCAAACGAAAGGGAACAAGGATCTTCAAAGGGTGAAGTCGATAGAATTTTTAAGGAAAATTAATCCCCTGGAGAAAAAATTTTACCACAGTGCCTGCCAACAATTACTATCTAGAAACATATCGCAAAGTATTGGGGATGATTATATAACATTTATCGTGAGAGAAGTATACTTAAATCGCCCAGAGATTCCAATGTTTACCAACCGTGCAGGCCAACATTAAACTAGATCAACATGGAATCCGATAACTCAGAAAACAAAATTCCACCCAAGTTGATAGCAGATTATAATTATCTAAGCGGCACTAATGACACCTGACTGAGTGTTCAAAAACTGCTCGTCATGCCCTGAAGCTCCCAAACAAACTACCTTCGGTGAGTAATCTGAAACTTTTTAGACCCGGAGTTAGTACTATATATAGAAAAGCTCTCTCTAAATATTCCTGGAGAACCAGCTCCCCTCGCCTAAGAGTTAGCTCTGGAATCAAAGGAAAATCTGTATGAATAAGAAAATCCAGCCAAGTTCATTCTTTGCAGTAATTCTTCTTGCCTTGCTTTTAACAGGATGCCAGTTGGAGAAAAAGCCGGTAAAAATTGGCGGTTTGTCTCCCGAAAGCCAGGGAGAATCGGAAAATCTTTCGCAAGAGGTAAAAGATCCAATTTACATAGTGGGAGACATCATTAGCATAAACGACACCATCCTGATTGTCCTGGGGTGGGATCAACCTCCTGGCGGCGACTTAAATCCACCGGGTGAAGGGAAAAAATATCTTGTAGTAGATGTAATGCTGGCAAACCAGCGTGAAAATTCCTTCAGCATCTCACCAGTTTTTCAGATGACTTTAAAGGATTCAACCGGTCAAAAATACAATGTTAATGGGAAGGCGAATATAGCTTCCGGAAGTAATACCCCAAATGGTGAAATAAATCCCGGGGAAGTTCTCCGCGGCAAGGTAGGTTTTCAAGTACCTGAGGATATGGATAACTTTGTATTTATCTATGAGGCCAATCTAATTGGATTGGGGGAAGTGTCGGTGAATCTGGGGCCTACCCCGGTTTCTATGGAACCCCCTGCTGATCTAAATCTGGCTCAACAGCAAATAGTTTATCAAATAGGCGACATCATTGAAATCTCGGATTTGGCTATACAGGTTCTCCAGGTATCCTTTCCTGCAGGAAATGAGATCGTCAAACCCAAAGAGGATTACAGGTTTGCGGCAGTTGACCTCACGATAGAAAACACGGGTAACACTACCCGGGAAATCTCCAGCATTATCCAGATGTACTTAAAAGATTCGACCGGGCAGAAATATACCTTCCACCTTGGAGCCCAATCCATCATTAACAGCGGATTACCGGATGATGAACTCCAGCCCGGGGAAAAAATCCGGGGGCAAATCGGGTTTCAAGTCCCAAAAGATATTCAGGGATTGCAGTTTGTGTTTAATGCAGAAATTTTTGGATTCGGCAAAGTTTTTATTGCCCTGGATTAGGACAGGATAGCGAAAATTTATTACTTAGAAACGCGAATTCCGAAAATGTCTCTGGTGAAGACTGACCTGAATGGCTGCTTCCCCTGAAACGGGACATTTATTCTCACAAATACCACATCCTGTACACAAATTCCGGATCACAACTGGACGCTGGATGGTTTTTTCCACACCATCGGATGTCATAACCTGTATTTCTTCCAGAATAATTGCTTTTTCAGGAATAGGACACATTTCCTCACAAACAATACAGTGCTCATCTTCAGCCCAGGGAAGGCATCGATTTCGGTCAATATGAGCTTTCCCTATCACTTGCTTCCTTTTTTTCTCTAGCGATAAAGGCGGAATTGCTTCTACGGGACAAACCTGTCCGCAGGCATTGCAGGAATAATCACAATAACCAATTCTTGGAACCAGAATTGGAGTCCAGAATCCCTCTACGCCTGCTTCCGTTACAGCCAGCTGAATCGCATTGGTCGGACAGACTGTACTGCACTCACCGCACCGGATACAGGTAGATAACAGCTGGTCATTGATAACGCCCGGCGGCCTAATAAGTTTTGGAGACTGGGCATCACTAACCAGGTTACTTTCCAGAAGCCCGACACCCAACGCAGCAGTTCCGAGAGATATCAATACTTTCCTTCTTTCAATGTCGTATGGCTGCTGGATTACTTTTGCGATTCTCGCCGGATACGTTATCGCTCCTCCCGGGCAATCTGCTGCGCAAGCCATACACATGGTGCATTCTCCAGGATCACAAAAAACCACTTCATTTGTTTGAATCGCGCCGGTAGGACACTTAGAAAAACAACTTCCACAGAGCGAACACGTTTCTGCGATCTCGCATTGAACCAGACTGAATTTGCCAAGGAAGCCCAGCATTCCTCCCAAGGGACAAAGATATCGGCACCAAAAGCGGGGAGCGAGGGCATTAAGAGCGACAATACTGAGGAAAAAGCCAAAAAAGAGACCCCCGTAGCGGTAAGTTACCGGGTGGGATGGGAAAACTGATGGCCGGATCAAACTATCAAAGCCGCTGATAATCGGCTGCAAGAATGGAACTCGATAGAGAGCCATTTCAATTCCAGTCACAATCTGATCCAGAGCTGGCCAGATAGAAATGGTCAACGTCCGGTAAAACACCGTAATCGGGTCAAAAAACAGCAGGGATAAATTTGAAAATAAAGCAGCAAAGAGAATAATCAGCAGCAGGATATATTTAACCCCCCGCAGCCCTTCAGGAATTTCCGGTTCTTTCTTTTTCCAGGAACGGAGAGGGAACCAATCTAGCAGGGTGCCGAGAGGACAAAACCAACCGCACCAAACTCTTCCAAGAAGCAGGGTCAGGGCAATTGTAATCAATGCTAAAAGAGACCCGGCCAGGATTGTTCGACTGGCCAAACCCTGGGCCAGCATGACCAGCGGATCCAGCTTCAGAGGAAGGTTAATTAATTCTTGTTTTAAACTAGCCCCGGCAGCCGGGAATAAATAAAATTCCCGTCGGGACCAGAGGAAAAACACCAGGAACAAGATCATAAAAAGTAACTGGCTGTACTTTCTTAATTTTAGCCACTGTTCCGGCGATAATCCTGAACGGGGGGTTTCTGATTTATCAGCCAAGATTGATCTCCTCAATCATAAGCTGGTCTAAGTTTTTTACTCCCAAGCCCATTTTTGCGCCTTTTTTTATGTAGGCTAAATCATCAGGTTGCAATCCAAACAGTGTTGCGGCATAGCTGTCCGCAGCAACAATATCCGGCGAGGCAATAATTGTATCCGCTTTTTTTACATCTGATAAATTTCCCCCGGAGGGACCATGATCCATCAACATACGCACAGCATCCACTATCACCAGGGAGGACCTGACCCGGCTGTTTAAATCTGCCAGCCTCTGGCCCAGATTGGCATGCATCATGCGCCGTTCAAGGATTACCCCCATCATGTTTTTCATCGCCAGAGTCAACCTTGCCAATCCATGGTGTTTGGCTATGGGAACATTAATCAAAACATCCGTTTTAAGCACATCATCATAAATTTTGCAGGATTTTAGATCCTGGCCCTGAGGAATTGCGGTATCAATATATTTGAGATTATTCATCACCACCATTTTTCCCCCAGCCTTTTCAACCTCAGCCTGAATGCCGCTGACAACATAAGCTTGTTCTGCAAGTCCTCCAAATGGAAAATCAAGCACCCTGACCCGTTTGGCACCTGCTTCCAATGCCAATTTAACGACCGCTGCGACCACCCAGGGATTGGTAGTCGCGGCATATTCATAACTGTGATAACCGACACAGATATTGGGTTTTACAATCACTTCATCCCCGGATTTCACAAAGCGCTTCATGCCCCCCAGCGCCTTGACCGCTTTCCTTACCATGACTTCCGGATCTCCATTCCTGGCGACAGTTAAATCGGGGTAAGCCATCGTTGGAGATGGCGCAGGTGTATCCTCAGGCGTGCTCGGCAGCTGATCAGTTTCTGTGGGTGACATGATCGTGGAGGTGGGATCAGTCAATAAAGTTGTGGAGGGTATTTTATCCGCGGAAAGGGATCTTGACAGCAGCTTATCTTGATTCAAACAGCCGGTAAGATATAATCCGCCCAGAGATCCCAGGCTGGCAGCGAGTATTCGTAAAAAGTGTCGACGGGAGAGCTCATTCATAGTCACTTTCCTTTACTAATAAAAATCAAACCCTCAAAACTGATAATTTATTTTCGGATGGATGACTTAATTGAGTACCCTAGATTGTACCCTCAATCGAACCGGTTAATAATAAAAAAAATCAAAAGATAAAACACAGCTCTCCTTGAAAACGAAGATCCCGGGCAAAATGCCTATCCCGGGATCAAGTGCTCTTATCCAATTTAGAATCTATTGGTTACGCATTCAAAAACCTGTTTTATGTGCCTTCCTGCCAGGAGTTTAAGTATTTAACCTGTTCTTCTGTCAGCACATCAATATCGATACCCATGTTCTCCAGTTTTAGTCGGGCAATCTCTGCGTCAATTTCCAGAGGAACCCCATATACCTGGTTCTTAAGATTTTCCGCGTTTTTAATCATATATTCCGCACTTAATGCCTGGTTAGCAAAGGACATATCCATCACGCTGGAAGGATGTCCTTCCGCGGCTGCCAGGTTGACAAGTCGGCCTTCGGCCAGCAGATTGAGCCTGCGACCATCAGGAAGGAGGTACTGATCAATCAGGGGGCGGACACGGGTTTTCTCTTCCGCCATTTCCTCCAGAGCAGGAATATTAATTTCAACATTAAAATGACCAGAATTAGAAATTATGGCCCCGTCTTTCATAACCTCAAAATGATGTTTATCGAGAACATGCAAATCGCCCGTGAGGGTGCAGAAGATCTCACCCAGGGGGGCTGCCTCTATCATTGGCATCACCCGGAAACCATCCATCACTGCCTCAAGCGCTTTGAGCGGATCAATTTCAGTCACGATTACATTGGCCCCCATTCCCCGGGCCCGCATCGCCAATCCGCGGGAACACCATCCGTAACCGCCGATGACAAAGGTCTTCCCAGCTATCAGAACGTTAGTAGCCCGGATAATTCCATCCATGGTCGATTGGCCTGTTCCGTAACGATTATCAAAAAAGTGTTTTGTCATCGCATCATTTACGGCAACAACTGGAAATTCCAGTGCTCCATCAGCCGCCATCGCCCTCAGCCGGATTACACCAGTTGTGGTTTCTTCCGTTCCGCCAATAATGTCATCCAACATTTCCCGCCGGTCTTTATGCAAAGTGCTGACAACATCTGCTCCGTCATCCATTGTAATATGCGGTTTATGGTCAATTGCTGCGTTGATATGTTTATAGTAAGTTACGTTATCTTCCCCATTAATAGCATGGACAGGGATCTCGTTATGCATCACCAGGGAAGCAGCAACATCATCCTGGGTAGATAGAGGATTAGAAGCCACCAGCACCACATCAGCACCACCTGCCTGGAGGGTCTTCATTAAATTTGCGGTTTCAGTTGTAACATGAAGGCAAGCGGACATACGGATGCCGTCAAAAGGGCGTTCTTTTATAAATCTTTGGTTAATTGATCGCAGAACAGGCATTTCCCTTTCAGCCCATTTAATCCGCCTGCGGCCGCCTTCTGCTAAAGATTTATCTTTAATATCGAAATTTTCCATTATTATCTCCAAAGTGTGTGTTTATTTCCCAAGCTGCTGAAGCTTCCTATAATTCCGGCAGCTCGTTTCATACCAGTAGTTAACTTTCCAATAAAATATCCAGTTTACCCTGATCGTCAAAGTGTTCTCTAAAACGAGTGATAAAAGCCTCTTTTGTGAAGTAATGGGATTGCGGACCATCAGTTTCCAGGCAGTAGGAAGCTGCCAGTGCACCCATTTCACCGCACAACTTTAAATCCAATCCGAAGCTGTAACCGGTCAGGAAACCGCCCCGGTATGCATCGCCAATACCAGTTGGATCAACAATCTTCTCAGGCGTCACAGATTGAATAATAAATTCTTCATCTTTAGTTATTACAATCGATCCCTTGTCTCCCTTCGTGACCACCATAATCTCCAGGTGGTCTTTGATTTCATCCCCTGTCATACCAGTATGTTTTTCGATCAGACTGAATTCATACTCATTTACAAATAGAGCGTAGGCGCCTTCAACCCCCTGTCGAAGCTCTTCTCCAGACAGACGTACTGTCTGCTGGCTGGGGTCATATAGATAGGGCAGGTTCAGCGCCTGGGCTTCTTCAACGTATTGGATCATTGCCTGCGGATCTGTAGGAGATATCACCACCAAATCCAGGGGCTCCCCCTCCCAAGAACTTAGTTTTACTTCGCCAGCATGACTCATCGCTCCAGGATAAAAACTAGCAATCTGGCAGTTGTCATAGTCTGTAGTAGCAAAAAATGAGGCAGTAAAATCATCCTCAATTACCTTCACAGCCGTGGTATCCACTCCGTTCTGCTCTAACCAGGCGCGGTATTCACCAAAATCCTGCCCAACTGTCCCAAACAAAGTGGGCGTCCCTCCCAGCAAAGCCATAGTGTAACCAATGTTGGGACCAATGCCACCTCTCCGTTTGATCATTTTATCCACCAGGAAAGACAAGCTGATGGATTCCAGTTTATCAGCGATAAAATGCTCCCCGAAATGTCCGGGGAAGGTCATCAAATAATCAAATGCAATCGATCCAGTGAGTGCAATTCTCATAAACACCTTTTAGGTCAACTTTTTAATGGCGCTCGATCAAAATATTTCCAGATTACCAGTTCAAAATCCAGCTATATCTTACCACTGAACCCCCCAATTCAAAAGCTCTTCAAGTTTTCCTCATTGGATTTCCAATGTCTTGGGAGTCCAGGTAGTTTTTGGAAATTACTTTTAGGAACTGCAATAAGTGATTAGTAAAATTTACCATTCCAACCCTTCAACAATGCTCTCAGGAATCGGGTACCAGGGATGAATATCGGCACCTGTCACTCGACTGCCTGCGCCACAAAAATCCTCCACAAGTATGCTATACTCCCTGCATGAAACATATTGCCAGATCCGCATTGATCATTGCGGTTTTCTTTGGTTTGGAAAAGATGCTGGGGTTTGTCCGCAATGTATTAATTGCCCGAGCCTTTAACCTCTCGACTGAATTAGACGCCTTCAATGCCGCCAACAATATCCCGGACTTAATATTTGCCTTGATTTCCGGAGGCGCCCTGGCAATGGCATTCATCCCGGTGCTCTCAGAATACAGGAAAACTAAAAATAAAACTGAGATGTGGGGACTATTCTCTCAAGTAACCAACGCCGTATTCCTGGTTACAATCATTTTTTCCCTATTTGTCAGTCTAAGCGCAGCACAGCTTGTCTCCTGGGAAATCGGCATCGCCCCCGGTTTCACTTCCTCTCAGCAAAATTTGGTCACTGAATTAATGCGCTTAAACCTGATCGCAACAATTCTGTTCTCTTTAGGCGGGTTAGCAATCGCCGGACTTCAATCGCAGCAGCATTTCCTGATTCCAGCCTTAGCCCCCGCCATGTATGACATCGGATCATTATTCGGCATCCTGATCCTTGCCCCGGAACAAGGCTACCAACTTGGGCCAATCACACTGCCGGCTTACAATATGGGGGTCTATGGATTGGTATACGGCGTCATCATTGGTGCCGCATTATTTATGTTGATCCAGCTCCCAGCTTTGATTAAATTCGGATTCCGGTGGTCGCCAAAATTGAATCTGAAAGATCCGGGCCTGCTGAAAGTTCTGCGATTAATGGGTCCCCGGGTATTGACAGTGTTTTTTATTCAATTTGTTTTCCTAATTCAGGACAACCTGGCTTCCCGATTACCCACAGGTTCGGTTACTGCCCTGGTGTATGGCTGGTTATTCATGCAGCTTCCGGAATCACTGATTGGAACTGCCCTGGGAACCGCCCTGCTTCCTACCTTATCCGAACAAATAATCAATAATGAAACCAATAAATTTCGCGCCACTCTCGAAAAAACCATCCGGGTGATCATCAGTCTTACTTTGCCAATTGCAGTAGTTCTGGCAATTAACATTCGCCCTCTAATCCAGGTCCTTGGATTCGATAGCGCAGGAACCAACCTGGTCGTATGGACTGTTAGAGCCTATTTAACAGGATTAGTAGGTCACTCCTTGCTGGAAGTGGCCGCAAGGTCTTTTTACGCCCAGCATAACGCAAAAACCCCCCTTGTAGCATCCGGGCTCACTTTCACAGCTTTTGTCCTCCTGGCTATCCCCCTCTCCCAGAGGTTTGGTGCTCCTGGAATCGGATTGGCAAATTCGCTCGCATTCTCAGGAGAAGCACTTTTGCTATTTATCCTGCTTTATCGAAAAATGCCATTTTCTCCCCAGCTAAAAGGAACCTTGTTTCGTGCTCTGGCTGCCTGCATTTCAGGGGTAGGGCTGAGTGTATTTCTGCAAAAACTGGTGGGAACTCAAACCTCAACCCTGGCAGATCTGGGAGTCACCAGTGGAATTCTTATTCTCTCCGGTGGAATTATTCTCCCCTGGCTGCTTCCTGAAATAAAGGATTTGCTTAATATCTAAAGGAGACTTATGGATCAACAACTCTACCGGAAGTATCTAAAAGAATATACGTTGGAAGCCCTGGATAAAGCAGAGGACAATGTCTCACTGGCCGCCGATTACCTGGATAAGATACCCAAACCTAAATTTTTTATGAAGGACCGCGAAGAAAAAAGAGCTGCCCTGAGCAGGGTAAAAAAAGTTTTTACTTCATCCCGGGAGCGTTCTTTGTTCGTCGTCTTAAAAAGCCTGGGATTTGATGATTTGGCAAAAGATGCTCTATGAGTACGATTCTTTGTAGATAAAAAACAGGCACTTATTGTTGAGTGATTGTTTTCCACTTCAGACAATAATTGTATTCCCTTTAAACCTCAGAACCAGCCATCAATAAGCCCAATTCAGCTTTTGTTACTTGATCCACTTGGAGGGTAGATACAATTTTCCCCTGATACATTACAGCAATTCGATCAGCTAAAGACATAATTTCATCCAATTCAGCAGAGATAAATAAAACAGCTGCCCCATTATCCCGCTCTTCAATGATCCGTTTATGTATGTATTCAATTGATCCCACATCTAAACCACGGGTGGGTTGATTGGCCAATAAAAGCTGCACTGGTCTGCTTAATTCCCTGGCAACAATCACTTTCTGCTGATTTCCGCCGGATAATTTCCCGGCATGCACCATCGGGCCTGGTGTTCTGACATCAAAATCCGCGATTAGTTTTTCTGCATTCTCCAAAACAGCTTGTTTATTTCTCTGTAATCCTTTGGCAAAGGGCGATTCATAATATGTGCATAAAACCATGTTGTCTGCAACTGAATAAGACATCACCAAACCGTGCCGTTGACGATCCTCAGGAATATGCGATAGCCCAGCTTCGATGAGTTTCCGCGGATTGCCATAAGGCATTTCTTTACCGTTTAAGTAAAATTCCCCACTTGCCGGGCTCCTCAGCCCGGTTAAGGCTTCAACAACCTCTGTCTGTCCATTCCCCTGAACCCCTGCAATTCCTAAGATTTCCCCTCTTCTAACTTCAAAAGAGATATCATGGACAATTCCCATTCCTCTTTCATCGTTCACTGACAGGTTCATTACTTGCAGGACAGGTTCTGCTGGAGAAGCTGGATCTTTTTCAACTTCCAGAATTACTTCTCGTCCAACCATCATCTCCGCTAAACCCCTTTTATCTATCTCTTGGGGAGTTGTCGTTCCTACTACCTCACCCCTTCTCATTACCGTGATGCGATCAGCAACATCCATGACTTCCCGGAGCTTATGGGTGATGAATACAATCGATACTCCCTGCTCTGTCAGCTGTCTCATAATCCGGAAAAGGTCATCTGCTTCCTGAGGTGTGAGGACAGCGGTTGGTTCATCAAAAACCAGAATGTTTGCGTCCCGATAAAGAGCCTTGAGAATTTCAACTCGCTGTTGAACACCCACCGGGATTTCTTCAATTATTGCTCTTGGATCAACTTTGAGTCCGTATCCTTCTGACAATCGGGTGATGTCCTGGCGCGCCTTATTTAGGTCCAAAGTAGTTCCCTTCATCACCTCCGCACCAAGAATGATGTTCTCGGTTACAGAAAATACTGGCACCAGCATGAAATGCTGGTGGACCATTCCTATCTGGAGATCGATGGCATCATGAGGGTTATTTATCTCAACCATCTCCCCATCAATAAATAATTCGCCCTCATCAGCGGAATAGAGGCCGTAAATCACATTCATCAAAGTAGATTTCCCTGCTCCGTTTTCACCCAAGAGCCCGTGTATCTCACCTTTTTTTAGTGAGAAATCAACTCGATTGTTCGCGACCACTCCAGGAAATCGTTTTGTAATCTTACGAGCTTCTAATGCTAAGGGTATATTTTCATTCATAGGAATTCTCTTTTCCAACTGGTTATTCTTTTTCGTAAGGGATTCCATCAGCAGCTGGGGGGCGTGACTTGCCAACCATACCTGCCAAAACAATAATCGTGAGTAAATAGGGCAACATACCTATAAACTGATGGGGAATATCTATCACTCCTGCAAATTGAATCTGAGTCTGAATAGCGGAAGTCACCCCAAACAACAGGGCCGCTCCCCAGGAACCGAGAGGTGTCCACCTACCGAATATCATCACAGCCAAAGCGACAAATCCCCGTCCATTCGTCATTAATCGCTCGAATGATCCCACTGCCTCCAGGGTAAGGAAGGCTCCTGCCAAACCTGCTATCGCTCCCCCAAGAATAACATTTATGTAGCGAATTTTGTATACATTGACACCTAGAGTATCCGCGGCTTTGGGGTGTTCACCAACAGCACGCGTACGCAAACCCCACCGGGTATAGAACAGGACATAGTGAACAACAAACACCAAAACAATAGTTGCATATGTTATCGGCGGATTATTAAACAAAGGGCGTCCAATGATTGGGATTTCCGCCAATTTTCCCAGAGCGATTGGTGCCAGTTTGCCTTCTGTGGTCAAACCTGCCTGATAAAAATAGCCTGTTAATCCAACAGCAATGATATTGATCACCGTTCCACCAATAATCTGATCGATCTTTAGAGTCACCGACATAAAAGCCAGCAGAAGTCCTAATACCGCTCCAGCTGCAACGCCGGCAAAGACAGCCAGCAGTAAATTTCCTGACCAGGCGTTGACCAAGAATCCAATGAAGGCTGACAACAACATTTGACCCTCTATGCCAATGTTAATAATGCCCGCGCGTTCTCCTAACAAACCGCACATCGCACCTAACACCAAAGGGGTAGCATGGCGAACAGCAGAGGCGAGAACAGCCTCCGTGATAACTGGGGTTGTCAAATAAAAATACAATATCACAATGACGACTATACTGCCCAGGATAATTAGCGGTCGCTGTTGTCGAAAGAATCCCTTCCAGAAAGTTGATCTATCCATATCCACCTCTTGATTAACCCCAACCCGTTGTGAGTTTGACTCCTTCCTCTTCTTCTTCTATACGCAGCAGCCAGCGGATGATAATATCTGCGGCAATGAAGAACAATATCAACGCTTGAATCACGTCAACAATTTCTTTGGCAACATCCGCTGAAAACTGCATTTGGCTTGATCCAGCCTCCATTGCTCCAATCAAAATTGCTGCCGGAATGACCCCAAACGGGTTTGTCTTTCCTAATAATGCAATCGTGATTCCATCAAAACCCAAACCAACATTAAACCCGGGCTGGTATCGCCCAACCACACCTTGAGTCTCAACTGCACCGCCTATCCCGGCAATGAATCCACTGATCACCATAGCTAAAATAATTGTCCTGGCAACTTTCACACCCGAATACTCAGCAGCATCAGGGTTTTGCCCAACAGTTCTGATCTCAAATCCCAGGGTAGTATGCTCAAGAAGCCACCAAATCAGAAGAGCAAACAACAAGGCAATCAAGAAGCCAACCGGGAATCCGCCTATATCCGGGATAACTGCAGTATCAAAGATTTTCGGGGTCCTGGCAACAACATTGCCTGGACTGGCATCCTTCCAGGGACCATCAGCCAGGTAATCAGTAAGGTTGATGGCAACATAGTTAAGCATGATGGTGGTAATCACCTCATGAGCACCAGTATATGTCTTTAGCGCTCCTGGGATAGCAGCAAACAATGCGCCAGCCAGGGCTCCTCCCAACAATGCCAGCGGCGCATGAATGTAGGCTGGGAGCCCATCAATTGCAAATCCGAGGAATGCTGCTACTATGGCTCCAAACAGCAACTGGCCTTGAGCACCAATGTTGAACAAACCTGCCTTAAATGCAAAGGCAACAGCAAGCCCACTGAACACCAATGGTGTTGCTTTCTCTAAGGTTCGTGTAAATGCATCAATATCTCCAAACGATCCCTTGATCAATGCAGAATAAGCTTCAATCGGTGACGCGCCAGAAACAAACAGGATGATTGCCCCAATTAATACTGCCAGCAAAACAGCAAAAACGGGGACGCTGATAACCTTGGTAACATAAGCCAACGATTGAAGAAAGTTGGTTCGCTGGGCTCCAACATTTTGTTCCTCACTCATAGGTTTTCCCTTTATAACTGAAATGGAGATATAACATTACTCGATCAGTCAGCAATGCTGAGAAAATGCTTCACTCACTAAGATACAGGACAAGAATTGTGATAACAAATTATATACAAATAACATTTTACCAGAATAATAAATCAACCTTCTTAAAAAAGAAAAATGGTTTTTCTTGCCTGGTGAGATTAACTATTCAAAGGTAGTTTTGATATACCCGGCACTCACTTCTTCCTGGATCGATTTCACCGCTTGTAATTTCCCTTGACTTAGCAGATCAGGGTTAACGTCATTAATAAGCAATGGTGGGATGTGCTCACTCCCAGATTGGTTTTCCAAGAATTCAGGCCAATACTCTTTAAACGCTTGAACGAGATCATACTCCAGCGAGGCGACCCAATTGTCCCGGTACTCCTCTCTGAAATCGCTACCAGGGCCAATTATGAGCTTATCGTTGTTGATCAGCATCTGATAGATTTTTTGATTTCCCGCGCCGGGGACAATATAGAAAGTATTTACTGCCCGATCAATCAACAAATTAACATTAACCTCAATATCCAGGTCACTTGGGTCAACAGGGAGATCGATATATTTAGGGTACATATAAAGGATCCCAGTCGGAGCATATTTCGGATTGCACAAACCGCAGAAATATTTCACTCCCACCCGGAAACCCTCCCGGGCAGCCAGGGCGTCATCACTTTCCTGAACGCTTAACACTGCCACTCGCCAATCAGTTGTAATCATGGCAGCGATATAACCTGCAGTGAACCCCTGAACACCAAAATCTCCTCCACCAGAACGCAGAACACTCAGATTGTCGAGGGGATCAAGATCATTAAATCCTACCGCTAGGAATTTTGTATCTGGAGCACCCTGAGCCAGAGTTTCGAGATCAGGATAAGGCGACAGGACAATTACAAGCCGGAAATCATCCGTCAGAAAATCTCCTGGGGCCATGGTTTCAAGGACTTGAAACCGAAGTCCTTCAGCCCTGATATACCCCCCTACCAGGGGATTTAATTCCTCTACCAAACTTGGATCAGATTCCGGCGGGGTTAGGAACACACCCACCGGTGATAGTGGTGTCGGCGTGTCAGCCAAAGTTGCAGTCGGCGCCGGTGTCTCTGTAAAATTCGGCTCAATACTCGGCGTTTGAGTATCCGGTTGTGAACTACATCCAACCAGGATTAAAATAATAATAAACAACCAGTAAAAAATTTTATGTCTAGCCAACAATTACTCCTTGGTGTTATTAACTAGATTTTATTTTACTACTTTTTTCCAAGTAAGGGCTCTATCTAGTATAATTTAAAAATATGATTAATGTCGAAATTCCCGGAGAGGGAGAACTTCAAATTGAGCATGTTATTTTTGATGTCAACGGAACCCTCGCAGTTGATGGCATTCTGTTCCCGGAAGTTCTTTCCCAGCTGAAGGTTCTAAGAGAGAAAGTAAAGATCCATCTGTTGACAGCAGATACACATGGAAAGCAATCAGAAATAGACCAGCAATTGGGGGTTATTGCAATCCGTATAAAAGAAGGAAATGAAGCAGAGCAGAAAGCAGCTTACCTTGGTAAACTCGGCGCTGAACATTGTGCAGCTGTTGGGCAAGGGGCTAATGATTCCCTGATGCTGAAAGAAGCCAGGATCGGGATCTGCGTCCTGTCGGAAGAAGGTGCCGCACTGGGAACATTGCTCCAGGCAGATTTGGTTGTACCAGATATCGTTTCTGCCCTGACTGTATTAAATCATCCTGCACGTATGGTTGCGACCCTTAGAAAATAGCCAGACCCTGGAAAAAATATGTCTATCCCCAAAACCGATCAATTCCCTGATGATCCAGAAGATTTATCACCAGCCCGCCGTCGTCGGGCAGAGCGAGGCCTGGTCCCGGAAGACCTTATCTCAGTGGCAGAAGATATCGAAAGCCTGGCCCACAGCACTATACCTTCATTTGATTTTTTTCTGTTTTCACTGTTGGCAGGGGCAATAATTACGGCAAGCATTCTAGCTGATTCACCTGCCCTGCTTGTTCTGGGCGCACTTGCCGCACCACCACTCACTCCTTTTATCGGGATTTCTTTGGGCACGGCAACTGGATCGCTGAAATTTTTTAGCCAGCGCTTCATTGGATCGCTGGTTGCCAGCGGATTTATTTTTTTAGTAGGTATACTGGGGGGATACGCAACCTTTGTGCTCAAGACACCGGGCATTCAGTTTCTAATTTACAATGCCAGGGTTTCCTGGGCCCACCTGGTTCTGCTCATAGCCGGCACTGTCTTTTCTGTTATCAGCATTAAACGGCAGCAGCAGATACCGATATTACCCAGCGTCGCTCTGGCGTATGAATTGTATGTACCCCTGGCAATAGCCGGATTTGGGTTTGGAAGTGGACAACCTCACCTCTGGCCGGATGGGCTGGTAGTTTTTGGTATTCATTTAGCCGTTATGGCGATCACCGGGACGATTGTATTTGTACTTATGGGCATCAAGCCTCTGAACTTCATCGGCTATACTCTGGGAAGTGTGATTACCATCCTGGGAATCGTCCTGGTTATTGGTCTGAGCAGCGCAGGGGCTGTTGTTGGCGGGAAAATCGCCATGCCGACCCTCGTGCCCACAGCAACACAAACCGCAACACCCGTTCCACCGACTCTCACCCCTACAAATACTCCCATACCCCCTACTCCCTCGCCTTCCCCAACCGTACCGACTGCAACCGCAACCCCGCAACCAACAGCAACCAGCTCGGTTACACCAAAACCAACCCCGTTTTTCGCAGAAATCGCAGCCCCAGAGAATGACGCTGTAGACTTTCCTGGAGCCTCTATTCGAAGTGGGCCCAGTCACCAAAGCCTGTGGCTCACCTCACTGTTAAACGGTGTCATGATTGAGATCCTCAATCCTTCTCCATCATATGATGAAGCAGGAGGGAGTTGGTTAAATGTTCGTTTTATTAATGCGGATGGAAATGAACAAGATGGATGGATTCGCGAGAACTTAATTCTAATTTCAACTCCTCAGCCGGATTGGTAATTGTTTTACTCTTTCAGATCCCGACCAAGAAATGCACCAGGGAGAAGATCACGAACAGTGCTCTGCTGAAGCAGGTTTTCATTCTCGTCCGCCAGTAGAACCTCGATATCCAACCCAAATTCTGATAATACCTGCCGGCAGGAACCACAGGGAGCGCCTCCATTCCTGGTTGCTACCGCGATTGCTTCAAACTCTCGTTCTCCAGCGCTGACTGCGCTGAAAATTGCCGATCTCTCTGCACAAATTGAATCGGGGTAAGCCGCGTTTTCAACATTAACCCCGGTAAATATCTGGCCTTTTTTTGTTAACAATGCTGCCCCAACCTGGTAGTTAGAATAGGGAGCATAAGCCCTGGACCGGACCTGACTTGCTTCGTGGATTAACTCCTGTCGTTTTTCATCATTTAAGGTCATTTGCATTATTCTCCTCACCGACCAATTTGTTATTAAACTTTTTAATGCGCACCTTGTTGATCCTGTGTTCATCTACCTGTTCAACAGTAAATAACAGGTTGTCAAATTCTACTACCTCTCCCAATTTGGGTACATGCCCCAGATTGAAGTACATCCAGAAGCAACACAAAAACCAATGAAAATGCGTAAATTGTGGTCATAAGGTTAATCTTTCTTCTTTTTCGCAATATTTCTGGCTGGAATACCTGCCACAACAGTGTCAGGCGGAACATCTTTCGTTACTACAGATCCTGCACCAGTGGAAGAGTTCTCTCCTAATTCTAGCGGCGCAACCAGCATTGAATCGCTACCGACAAACACTCCATCTTTAATGACCGTCTGATGTTTCTTTTTGCCATCATAATTGCAGGTAATGGTTCCTGCCCCAATATTTACATCCTTGCCAATTTGAGCATTCCCCAGGTAGGAAAAATGCCCCACCTTGGTTCCTTCGCCCAGGTAAGAATCTTTTATCTCTCCAAAATTTCCAATATGGACACCCGGACCGATATGGGCGCCTTTCCGCAGGTGGCTGAAAGGACCAATATCTACCCCATTTTCTACTTTTGATTCCTCAATCACTGAATACTCAATCTCACAGAAATCTCCGATTTGACTCTTGAAGATCCTGGTATCTGGGCCAATCAGGCAGTTAGTCCCGATTGATGTTCCACCCTGGAGAAACGTGTTGGGCAGAATCACTGTATCCTGACCAATTATCACATCCGGCTCAATGTATGCTGTATCAGGATCAACGAGGCTGACTCCCGAGAGCATTAACTCCCTATTGATTCTCCTGCGGAGAATTTTTCCTGCTTCTGCCAAATGAACCCGTGTATTTATACCAATGAGTTCCTCAGGATCTTCAGCAGGTACAGCCTCTATGTATAGATCCTGGTTTTTTGCCAGCGCCACCAAGTCAGTTAGATAATATTCACCTGTAGGAGATAATGGCAATTTCTTCAGGTTTGCCCACAGCCAATCTGCGTCAAAACAACACATACCGGCATTTAATTCAGTGATCTTCAGCTGCTCTGCAGAGGCGTCTGCCTCTTCAACAATTGCCTGGATATTACCATCTGAGTTTCGAGTTATTCTGCCAAAACCTCTGGGATCCTCATCATGAACCGTTAATAAAGTCATCGGTCCGGAATTAGATTTCTGGGTATCAATTAATTGCTGTAGAGTCCGGGTCCGGACCAACGGCATATCCACGTAAGTGACCAGGACCAGGTCAGATTGACCTTTTAGAAGAGATTCCGCCTGACTGACAGCATGACCTGTGCCAAGTAATTCACCTTGCTCAACATAACGCAGGTTCTCCCCCAGAGCCTGGCGGATTTGTTCAGCGCCATGCCCCAGGATTACCACCGGATTATTTTTCACCAGGGGCGCAGTAGACATTAAAGCATAGTGGATAATCGGTTTTCCCATTAAGGAATGCAGGGGTTTCGGAATGTCTGAACACATTCTTTTCCCTTTTCCTGCAGCCAATATTACAACATCAGTCACCATAAAGAATCCCTTTTGTTCTAGTTTTTATCCTGGTGATTATTATCGAATTCCGGAATCCTGACAGCTTATAACCAAATAAACGAGCAGGGTGCGTTAGACAACCTGAGCTCGTATGCTTTATTTTTTTCATTGTTCTCTTCAGGAGGATCTTCTTCAATTCCGGATATCATAACTCAAAGGCAGTATAGCTGGGGAGCCTGGACTCGAACCAAGATTAACGGCTCCAAAGGCCGCTGTGCTGCCAATTGCACCACTCCCCAACGTCAGCGAAGGCATTGTATCATAGGAAAATTTTACTGACAATGGAAACTGGTTTTTCCTGCCCCGAGAAGCGGTCAGGAATTAATATTATCTCCCCCGGGAACAAAACCAAGTTTTTGAGCTTGCTCAAAAGATAAGGAATCAGGACTATCAATTCGCTGAATTTCTGTTTCCAGCGTTGCTGCCTTCCAGAACTCGTGCACTTCATTTTCATCAGCATTATCGATTTCAGATTCTTCTTCTGCGTCCTTATCAACCTTTTTGGGAGCCGATTTTGCTTTTGTTTTTGCAGATCCGTTTGCTCTCTGTTTTTTCTCTTGGGGAAGTTCAGCTTTTACTGGTGCCTTGCTTTTTACCTTATCAGCTTTTGTGTCTTTGGCGGAACTTTTCGTTTTAACCGCCGGGGTTCCCTTTAGGTTGTGGATTATCTGAGTGACTTCCTGAATAGCCAGATCTAATGTTGTCAGCACCCAGCTAAGATCATTATTCTGGGTCACAGGATTGGTTATGACCATCATTCCGTATTCCGCGTCAATATGAGACCAGAACAGATCGTACTTTTCCCCTGAAAAGTACCACACGCTCTCTGGATTATCCTTTCCTAAAAAGCTGGAAATTTTGTTAGTTAAACTGAATGTTTGCAGCAGAAGCGGCATCACATGAGATTCATAAATCGTATCTGGAACAATGCCAGTTTCTGCTGAAATAACCCCTGTCTTCTCAATTACTAAGATCGATATCGCCCCTAATTCTCCCCGCAAATCTGCGATTCTCTCTGTAACAAAATCATCCAGGTTTTGTTTTGTTAATCTCTGCAGTGTTTCGGGAGCATTTTCCACCGGATCCAGACCCATTGCACGGCGAACCGCATTTAATAATTCTGGCATCTTCAGCGGTTTTAAGAAAAATGCTTCTGCCCCGACATCAGCAATTTCCTGGTGAATATCTTCCTCTTCTAACCCAGTGATTAAGATTACCTGCATATCAGGGAAGGTATACTTCAATTTTTTATATAATTCAATACCGGATAATCCTGGAAGACCAATATCAGCGATTAGTAGATCAATCCCTGTGCCCACGACCTCGACGATCGCTTCTTCTCCAGAGGGAACATCAACCAGATCCAGATCCAGATCCACTTCTAATGCCTCAAGATTCGCCCGCAATGCGGTGCGAATCTCCTGATGGTCATCGACGATTAATACTCGGAATTTATCCGCCATGTAAAAATTGTAACATGCGAGGTCAACAGCTGTACCCTCAAAGGGAGAATTTTACCTTGCAATTTCTTTAGGTAAAGGAAATTTTTGTGGATAATGAGTTAATCTCTGCTTTTTCTGAGACTATCAGTCAGCCCTGAAATAATCCTCCCGCCAGTATCAACGATATTTTAATCAGCCAAATATTCGTCTGGAAAACCAGGCCAGCAAGGTTTACGACATATTTTCGTTGGCACTTGCCGTTGGTGGCTGAGAATTAAAGGAGGTAATTTTTATAATAATCAAAATCAGGAGATCATGCGGCTTGAGAAAGGGCTTCCTGATCTTTTTTTGGATTCCGGTCTCGCCAAAAAAAGAACCAATAGAGAGTAATAGCAATTATATACATAGAGATAGTTCCAATGAACGGCAGCGAGAAACCAAATCTGACCTGTAAAGCCCCGCTGATACTGGGGCTGAATGTCCAACCAAAACTCCAGGCCATACTCACCAGGGAGGCAACCATAGCCCGGGCAGAAGGTTCTACTTTCTCCATTACAAAAGTCTCGTAAATGGGACTGCTCATATTCATCAAAGTAAGACGGACATAATAAGCAGCTGCACTCATCCAAAATAGCGGTGAAAAACCCAATAAAATTAAAAACGGAACCGATAAACCCTGGGTGATCACGACCACTTGAATTTTGCCAAAACGTTCCGCCAATACAGGAGCGATCAGCAAACCTAAACCCATAGCAAATGAACCCCAGGCGAACAATGTTCCTATTGTCTGGTCAGATTGGTGATGTACAGTTCTGAAGAAAACGTTCATAAAAGGCATGATTAAACCTGCCCCTAGCGAGGTGATGAGCATCGGACCAACTAATTTGCCTAATAACTTCGGATTCTCCTTTGCGTAATTAATGGGTGCAAACACCGACCTGGAATCACCGCCAAGCCGGTTCCTGCGTAATAATATCAGCGGTATTAATCCCGCCATAAACATCGAGGCCACAATGGCAATTGACCAACCATAAGAAGTGCTGTCAGTTGATGAAATAGATAATTGGCTGCCTATCATGGTGGGGAGATAGCCGCCCAACCAATTTCCTGCAAATCCAGAAAGCATATGTAAACCATGCCCAAAGCTGAAGAGATATGTTCGTTCTTTTTCGCTGCTGTTTTCCATTAAGAACGGAGACATGGTGATGCTCCAAAGGCTTTGCGAAAACCCCATAACCACATTGAGTGCGTAAAATACAAATATAGTTGGCCAGAGTACCATGCCAATAATGGATAAACCGGTAAGTAATCCGCCAATTAAAAGAGATCTTTTCCGTCCAATGACATCAGCAAGATACCCCATAGGAAGAGCGACAATTAGGGCAGTAAGACTGCTTGTGGTGATCAATCGACCCATTAAAACTTCGTTAAAACCCAGGCTCAGGATGTAGAAATTAAACAGCAAACGAAAGACCCCCATTGATACCCCTGAAATAATCACATTAACAAGGTATAACCTCGCGTTATATTGAAAAAGTGTGATTTTCGATAGGTAGTCATTCAGAGGTTTTATTAAAGTCGTTTGGACATTAAACTTCATTCGTGTTTTCCTTCATTGATTCCTTTTCCCCGGAAAGAAACGGCTTCCCTGCTAAAAATACTGTGACAAGAGCTTCATCTAGCATTGCGTAGAGTTCAATATTTTTCTCGTCGCTGGCTAAAACTACCAACCAGGAAAGCCATCACGCCTTGAGATGTTATTTGACCCGCGAGGTCGGTTTGTAATCACAGAAGAACAATCTTAGGGTTGGGGTCAGGTAATCCTTCATGAACTTGAAACAGCCACCTCTTATGGGGACAGCAACCCCAGAGCAGATGGATAGGCGATGATAGTATAAAATCAATCATATCCAGTGATCTTGCTTGTTCTTCCTATTGAGTGGACTCGTCATCCTGAAGGTATTTATTAAACCAGCGCAAGATATGATTCAACCGGTCAATTCGACGGTCAGTCCGTCCTCCACGGGACAGACCGTGGGGTTCGTCAGGATAACGGATCATCTCTGTATCCACCCCAAGCTTCTTTAATGCTACGAAAATCTGTTCCCCTTGTTCGATTGAAACGCGCAAATCATTTTCACTGTGAATCACCATGGTTGGCGTTTGAGCATTGCCAATGTGCTTCATCGGTGACTGTCTCCAATAATTTTCCAGGTTTTCCCAGGGGGGTTGATTACCGAATTCAAATTGAAAAGCCCAGTTTAAATCACTTGATCCATACATGCTAATTAAATTACTGACACTTCTCTGGGTTACAGCTGCCTGAAACCGATTTGTCTGTCCAATAATCCAATTCGTCATGTAACCGCCGTAGCTCCCACCAGTGACCCCTAATCGCTCCGAATCAACGTATGGCTGCTGAGATACAAATTCGGTCCAGGCCATAATATCATCAAAATCTACTGTACCCCAATTATTCCAGATAGCTTTTGAATGATCCTCTCCATACCCTTGGCCGCCGCGAGGATTTGAGAAAAAAACGACATATCCCTGCGCCGCTAAATAATGGAATTCATGCATAAAATTATCCCCATATTGCGCTCTGGGACCTCCGTGAATCTCGAGAATCGCGGGATACTGCATCCCTTCCTTATAAAATGGGGGCTTCATGATCCATCCCTGTAAATCGTTCCCCTTATCTCCTTTAAACCATACCATTTCAACTTCCCCGAATTGAATTTCCTCCAAAACAGTTTGATTGACATGTGAAAGTTTTTGAGATTGATTTTCCTTGAAATCATACACCATAACTTCTGGTGGTTCCTGGATAGAAGAGTGCAGATATGCGATCCTGCCCTGCGCCTCGTCAAAGGTTACAGATCCAAGGGTTCCCCCTTGATCAATCAACGTTTCCAAATTTTCGGCACCACCTTCCTTCTTGATCGAATGAAGGGTGGCTTTTCCATGACGGGATACGGAAAAATAGATCAGCGAACTATCAAGTGACCAGATGGGAGGGGAGAGCGGAAGGTGACCAAGAAAATCGTTGATGATTGTATTTGAGAGATCAAGATCAAACTCTTGAGTCAAGTTAACCGCTTCCCCTTTACCGTCAGCTGAAACCAGCCATAAAGAGGTATTTCTCCACCAGTTATCTCTACCTTCTTTTCCATAATACACAATCCATTTCCCATCCGGAGAAAATACGGGGTCCTGTTTAGGCCCAACAGGTGTGGTTATTTTCCTGGTCTTCTTCCCGTCAATCGAGTGAATGAATATATCCACCGCGTCGGGGTCAAGGTCAGGGTCCTGGGCATGATTGGATAAAAAGACAATATCCCGACCACCAGGTGCCCAATTGGGGAATGTTTCATCGAAAATTTTTCCCTCAGTAAGCTGTGTGCTTTCTCCAGTATTCCCATTAATTTTCCAGATATGCCAGCGTTCATCTGGCAAGAATCCCCGCCCGTCAAATTTGTAGAAAACCCGCTGCACTCTGCGGGATACAATTCCCAGTTCTTTTTTTAGATCATCTTCGGATCTCTCGATATCATCTTGATCTTTTTTACGGAATTGGCAGATCAAGTCTTCTCCACTTGGTGACCATTTAAAACCAGCAAATTCTCCCTTAATATCAGTCAGGGGACGAGCTTCACCACCTGAAAAAGGAATGACATAAATTTGTGGTTGTTTTTCATCATCACGATTAGATAAGAAAGCAATTTTCTTGCCATCTGGAGACCATCTGGGAGAGCTGTCAACTTGATTTCCAACGGTAAATTGATTTGATTTTTCATCTTTTAATGAGCAAACCCAAAGGTTGCTGCTTTTTTTGTTCTCCTGTTCATCAACACTCTGAACGGAATAAACAATATGCTCTCCGTCTGGAGAAATGGCGCATCCATTGACTTCCCGCAAGAGATACAAATCTTCAGCTGTCAAATTTCGTTTCTTCCTCATCAACTCTCCTCCTGTCTCTCTGGATTGTTCTTGAGTGTTAATATGCTCAAAATCACTTCTGTTATTACACCCCTGAAAACGTCATAATATTTTACCTTGAATCAGGATCTAAACCATCAAACAGGTCAATAAGCTCGTTCTCAGAGCAGAAGAACTTAGGACCAAGGAAAGAAGGAAATAAATATAGTAAAATCAATCAATCAAACATCAAGGAGCCGTTCCGATGGCTAGATTTATCATCCGCCGCATTCTCAGGGGAGTAATTACTATAGTGATATTCCAAACACTCCTCTTTGGGCTCATCCAAATATTACCCTATGATTTCACCACTTTCTTAGTTCTCCAACCGGAGTCTCGCAGGCTCGCCCAGTCGGAATTAGGATTAAATCTTCCAGTATGGCAGCAATATTTTAAGTGGCTGGGAGATTTTTTTCGCCTTGACCTGGGTCTCTCCTATATAGCCTGGCCCACTCCGGTCATCGATGTTTTGGCAGGTAGAGTATCCCGGACCCTGCTGCTCTTTCTCACTGCTTCAATCCTTGCTTACGTTATCGGGATCTGGTTGGGCAAATTGGTTGTCTGGCAGCGAGGTGGTTGGTTTGAGTTTAATTTCACCCTGGTAGGGGTGATAAGCTACACTTCATTTGCTCCTTTTTTGGCATTCGTTATGCTCAATATTTTTGGATACTACTTAAGATGGTTTCCTTACCAGCGGTTAATTGATCATAATGTCTGGTACATGGCTACAGTCACTCCTGAATGGGTCATAACCAGACTTGTTATTACGGGATTAATTTCCATGAGCCTATTGTTTTTTCTCCACTGGTTCTCCCAGAGGTTTAATAAGAACTTCACCTCCTGGTCAATCCGGATCTGGGGAACCTTGCTGATCGCTTTGGGTGCCTGGGGTTATTGGAAACTATCGGGGCAGGGCTGGCTAGCTGTCAGCATCTTAGATCATCTGACTTTACCCCTGGTTTCGGTAATTTTGCTGTCCTTTGGGGAAACCATGCTTCTGATGCGAACAACCATGTTGGAAACGATAGGGGAAAATTATATCCTTTTGGCCAAGGCAAAAGGTTTACCCAGTCACGTTATTAGAGATCGACATGCAGCCCGCAATGCTTTCTTTCCTGTTCTCACCAGGCTGGTGCTTAATTTACCCTATGTCATCATTGGAAGCTTGGCGATCGAATTGGTCTTTAACTGGCAAGCTATGGGGGTTATTGTTTTTCAAGCCATTGAGTATCAAGATATACCTCTCCTGATGGGCATTCTTTCTCTTGTGGGTATCATGGCTTTAACCGGCCATATTATCCTGGATATTTTACAAATATATCTAGACCCACGCCTTCGCTATAACGAGGTGAATTAATATCATGACTGACACTGAAACTAAACAGAAATCACCAGGTGCATGGCAGCTTTTCCTGCAGGGGAGAGAAGCCCGCTGGAAGAATTTTATCGAAAATTGGAAGATTTTCCGTTCCAATTCATTAAGTACCATTGGTTTAGTATTGATTTTTCTTTTTGGAATAATGGTTTTCGCTCATCCAATCCTGATCAACACTGTTTGGAATCCTAGAATTTATGATCCTTATCTTGGTTATGACCCGGATCCGGTAACCCACCCTTCCCCTCCTTCCCGGGAACATATCTTTGGAACTGACGGGATGGGGAGAGATGTCTTCAGTCAGGTTCTTTACGGTGCCAGGATGTCTTTTAGTGTGGGCATCGCTGCTGCAATTACCGCAGTCACTCTTTCCACAATTTTTGGAGGGTTAGCAGGGTTTTATGGGGGAGCAGCAGATCTGCTGCTTATGGGAATATCAGATGTCTTTATCCTCATGCCTGTCCTGATCATTTTGCTTCTGATTGGTGTCCTGGTTAAATTAAATTGGTTGGCTATCGCAATAATCTACGGGATCTTATCCGGCCTTGGAAGGCAGGCTATTGTCATCAAGTCCCACACCATGTCAATTAAGAATAAGCCCTTCATAGATGCTGCCCGGATTTCAGGTGGGGGAAATTTTCATATTCTCACTCACCACATAATCCCCAATTTACTTCCAGTAGCCCTCGTTCACGCTGTGATAACTGTTGTAGGGGCAGTTCTGACAGAATCGCTGCTATCGTTTTTCAGCCGAACCCATGACTATATGACCTGGGGTTCAATGATTTGGTTAGGGCAAAAAACTTTCCGCTGGTTCGCGTTGAGTGGGCAATGGAACGCATTGATTCCACCAGCACTTGCCATCATGCTTTTTTGCAGTGCGTTTTTTATGGTAGGAAGAGCACTGGATGACGTTATCAATCCCCGGCTGCGGAACCGGTAATATAAAAGATCAGGCTGTACCAAAAGTTATTGGGACAGCCCATTTGTGTCACTGCAATCCCTCATTTTGTCATCCTGAACGTAGTGAAGGATCCATACTGAGATCAGAATCAAAAGCAACCACAAACTACTGCAAGGCCTGGTGTTTTGGTTTTTGAGGATTCCTCGTTCCTCGGAATGACAAATGGGACGCTGACTTTTTTGATAACCCCTTCTTAAGATTAGAAAAAAGCCGAAACTCTAAGGCCTAATTCAGAAAATGATTTATTTATAAAACTATTACCTTCTCCTTAATTCGGGGGAAGCCACACGATGCAATCCCCTTGAGATTAAATAAAATCCCAGGGCGAAAAGAGAAAAACACATTGCAGCCGGTACAAGCGAATACCAGGGAACCCCGGTTCCGCTAATTCCTGCGTAAATAAAGGCATCATAGATAATCGTTCCCCAGTTGCTGATCGTCCGCGTTATCCCAAAAAAGGAGATAAACCCATCGGCAACAACCGCGCCGGTGACCGCAACCATCATTTGCAGGGCTGCTAAAGGTAGGAGTGAGGGCAATAAATGTTTAAAGATGATATGTCTCCCCCCACCTCCTGCGATTTGAGCAGCCTCCATAAATGGCTTGGAAACAATTTGTATCGCTTGCGCCCGCATTACTAACGTTGTTCCACCAGCCCCAGTTAAAACACCGTAAAACAAACCCAGGACAAAGGGACTGATCTCTCTAAATCGAGTCCCAATGATCACCATCATTACCGGAGCAGGTAACATGATAAAGACATCCGCTAAATTCGTTATTGCAGTATCCACATTCCCTTGAAAATAGGCCGCCGCCATACTCAATAACGTTCCCACTATCGCAGTTGCAACCGCCGCAGTCAACCCAATCACAAATGTATGTGGTGTCGCTGCAAGCAATCTGCTTAATACATCACGTCCCAGTGTATCAGTCCCCAACAAATGTCGAGAACCAGGAGGTACAGGATGGGGAAAAACCTTCATGTCAAACCCAGTTATAGGGTCATACACTGAAGAAGCCCAAACTGTATTGCGTAGAATGGGATAAGCAATTGTTAATAAACCAAAAATAAAAACCAGGATTAACCCCAGAATAGCGAGGCGGCTTTGGGCGAAGATATTCCAATTCATTTTAAATCGCCGCCAAAAGTTATGGGCTCTAAATTTTAGTCTTTGAGTGTGACTAAATCCGTGATCAGTAATTTGCTGGTCACGTGTCCACTCGGTGTACCTGGTTACCTGAGGAGGGCTCCCTTCTGCTGTTTCGGAGGAAAGTGTTTCCCCAGCATCTTCTTCCTCTCTAAGAACACTCAATTTCCTTAGCCGGATACTCGCTTTTTGATTCAGCGGATTTATTCTCAAGACTCGCTGAACCGCGTATATCTGTCGATCTAGATCCTTCAACACATAACTGAGCAGATACCAAGCCTCTTCATGCCCAGGATCATGTTTAATCAGTTCGACCAGCAGCTGAGAAGCACGAGACAGCTGGCCATTTCGGTAATAATTGTATGCTTTCTCAAGGTGATTTGAGGGAATTGGATCCATAGTAATTATATATTAAGTATGGTTGGTCTGGAAGTCTTGATAACGGATACGAGGGTCAAGATATGCAGCAATCACATCGATAATTAATCGAGCCCCAAGTGAAATTATTCCTACTATTAATAGGGTATTCATCACCACTGGCATATTTTGCCAATACAACGCATTCCACAAATTGGTCCCCAATCCCGGCCATCCGACTGAACTTTCGATTATAACCACTCCGGTAATTAAGTATGGCAATGAAATCACAAGTCGACTGAGCACAGGTAAGAGAGCATTCCGAGCAGCGTGCTGATCTCGTACTGTTGATTCGGGAAGCCCTTTCGCTCGCGCGATTTGAACATATTCCGAGTTCTTCACATCCCGCATGCTTGCTTGCATGATCAACATAAATTCACCAAAGGCCAGTAAAATATAGGTGACCATCGGGATGTAAGCAATTGTCATAATATCAAAAGCCAGATCGTCAATCCCCCACATCTGCCACCCACTCACCGCCCATAAACCAATTAAGAAAACAAACATCAATGTGGGCACCTTACTTTTCGTGAGACGTTCATAAATAAATTTCAGCAAGAATAAAAAGAGAGCTGAAATAACCACGCAGATCATCATCGTAATTATCACCTCACTTGGAGAGAGTTCCACCTTCTGCCACAATAACCGATCCAGTCCGGTGAAATTAGGTCCACGTAATCCACCTCGCCCTCCCACCACCTGAAAAACTCCCCCTTTTGTTACCAGATAAGTTACCAAGTAAGTTAACCAGGGGGGAAATGAGGTGAACAGGACCAAGCCTCCCAGAGTAATCAAGCGAGAACCGATTCCCCTTTCTCGCCAAGATGTGACTTTTCCTAACCATAGACCAATCATAAAAGCCAGGACCGTACCAATCACAAAGACCAATAAGGTTGGTGGGATCACCCGTTTGAAAATATCAAGTATGGGCTCACCAAACATTGATTCTCCAAAATCAAGCCTGACAACCTGCCCCAGCCAGTGGAAATAACGATTCCAAAGGGGTAGATCCAAACCAAGTTGAACCCGCATTTCTTCCCTGCAAGCAGCATCGCAACCCATAGCAAACTGGTCAACGAAATCTCCCGGCATCACAATCTGAATAAAGAAGAACATGAAGGTCAGGAAAACAAACAACTTAATTAAACTGATTGTAAATTGGCGAATGAGGTAACGGGTCATTGTCTTTGCTTCCTGGATAATTACTAAAACCCTGGAAATTCAATGAAGATTTTTTCCAACTCGCTTAAAAAAATAACCGCGAATAATTGCTCTGAACTTTGCCCGGTCCAGCCAAGCGGAAGAAGTAAGTTTTTATCTTTGAAATGTTTAATAACGATTAAAATCTACCCGCCGAATCTTCTTGGCTTGCTGAAATAACAACAATCCCCCCCCGGCAACAATTAAGATAACCCACCAGGTAAGCGCACTTGGAAGATAAAAATCCAGCCATCGACCAGTTTGCCAATAAAAATATAAATCCTCAGGGGCTAGCACCCACCGCTCGCGGACATCAATTACGTAATATGTCGCCCGCCGATAGGTATCAAAATCAAAAAACATATAATGAAAATATCCCGCATCGTCGACATCAAGGAGAATAGATAATGAGATTCTTGGATTTGGTTCTAGAATACCAGGATCGCGGTGAATGCCCTGCAGTTCTTTCAGAAGCTGCTGATTTCCTTCTTGCAGTGCCCCCTCTAATGTCCTGGCTATCGTGCCAGGTGAATTATATTTTTCCTGATAGCTAGGGGTGAAATATTGTTCATCATAGCGAAAGATTTCCTGAGCAGACACATATAAAAAGTAACCAAAAGCTATCATCACTGGTATGATCGCTAACATTATTAACCAAATTGTAGTTGACTTTCGCGATAAATTCATCGTTTTATAAATATATTCTCAAAGTACCTTTGAGCGAGATAAGAAAGACTCTGATGTCTTAGTATGGTCTTAATTATAGACGTCACTCTTCTAAGGAGTGACGTCTGCAATATTCGTTATGATGAAGAGGTCAACCTCCAACCTAAGCATGATAACAAGCAACGTAATGATTAGGTGTTATCTCCTTTCTGGGCGGGTGATCGTGCGTCTTACAATACTCATCCGCCAGGGGACAGCGATTATAAAAACGGCATTGCGGGGGTGGGTCAACAGGTTTTGTGATCCCCCCGGAAATTTTAATAGGATTCCGGGTATAAGTGGGATCTGGAACTGGCACTGCCGATAACAAAGCTTGAGTGTAAGGATGCTTCGGATTGTGTAAAAGATCTTCCGTTTCTCCTATCTCAACGATTTTCCCCAGGTACATGACCCCAATACGATCACACATATAACGGGCCACTGCCAGGTCATGGGTGATATATAGATAGGTGACATCAAATTGATCTGCCAGATCCTGCATCAAATTCATCACTCCAGTCCGGACAGAAACATCTAACATCGAAGTAGGTTCATCAGCCACCACAAAATCCGGTTTGATAATCAACGCTCTGGCAATAGCTACCCTTTGTCGTTGACCTCCAGAGAGCTCGTGAGGATAACGGAAGAGAAAACTTGATGCTGGAACAAGGTCTACCGTCTCCAGGAGATCAGCCACCATGGTCTCCCGGTCGCTCATGCTTCCTATACCCTGCACATTCAATGGTTCAGCGACCGTATCAAAAATCGTCATCCGCGGGTTCATCGATTCATAAGGATCCTGAAAGATCATTTGTACCCGGCGTCGGAAGGTTTTCATTTCCTTGCCTTTTAAAAGGGCAATGTCAACCGGACCTTCCTCTGTATCCATGAGAATATTTCCAGTAGTAGGATCAAGCAAGCGGGTAATTAATTTCCCGGTTGTTGTCTTTCCACATCCAGATTCTCCCACTAATCCAACACTTTCACCAACTTTGATTTGCAAATTAAAATCACTAACCGCATGAACAAAGGAATCGGCTTTTCCAAATATTCCTTGGCCAACAGGAAAGAGTTTCGATAATTTATTAATATTTACCAGAGTCTTACCATTTTTCTGCGCCATTATTTCTCACCTCCAGGATGCCAACATGCTGCATAATGCCCCTGAGTATGTTCTTTGTAGTCCGGATCTTGCTCCTTGCAAATCTCTGTCACATAGGGACAGCGCGGGTGAAAACGGCAGCCAGGAGGTGGTGCAAGCAAATCAGGCGGTTCACCCGGCAGCGTTACCAATTCAGTTTTTTCGCCCACAATACTGGGGAAGCATGACATCAATGCCATTGTGTAGGGATGAATGGGGTTGTGGAAGATATTCTCTGTAGAAGACATCTCCACTAATTTCCCCGCGTACATTACACCCACTCGTTCACTGACTTCCGCAATGACAGCAATATCATGAGAGATATAGATCATTGCCATATTAAGCTCTTTCTGGATATCGCGGATCTGTTTCAAGATCGAATCCTGGACAATCACATCCAGCGCTGTTGTCGGTTCATCAGCGATAATCAGATCAGGATCACAAGAAAGCGCCATAGCAATCACAGCCCGCTGCCGCATGCCGCCGCTGTATTGATGCGGGTATTGGGTTTTCAGAGATGGATCCAGACCCACCAGATCAAAAAGCGAGTCAATTTTCTCATTCATCTCCTCTTCACTCAGGTGAGGAACATGCTCGAGCATTGCTTCCAGAATTTGGTCCTCAACCGTAAAAACCGGATTTAGAGAGTTCATCGCGCTCTGGAAGACCATGGAGATATCACGCCAACGACGCTTGTTCATTTTCTTTTCCGGAAGCGGTACGATATCGTCCCCCATAATGCGAATTTCGCCATTCAGGATATCCGCGTTGGTGGGTAAAAGCTTTAACAACGATAAAGCAATAGATGTTTTTCCACATCCCGATTCTCCAACCAATCCAATCGCTTCTCCCTTTCCCACATGGAAAGTAACATTATCTACCGCATACACTGGTCCCTTACGGGTTCTATAGTGCATTACCAGGTTTTTTACGTCTAGAACATTTTCAGATACAGTCACGATCTTGCTCCTCTTCTGGTTAATTTAACGTTCGCGCAAACGAGGATTCACGACCTCATCAAGTGCGCGTCCAACCATATAAAATGCTGCACATAAAAAAGTGATTGACAGGCTGGCAGGAAATAACAGCCACCAGGTATCGAAACGCATTAGATAGCCAAATACCTGGGTGGTATTGATCATCAATCCCCAACTCATCTGGATTTCTGTAAGACCGAAGAAAGATAGCACAGCCTCTGAGAAAATCGCTCCCGTGACCACAAACATCATGTAAAGCAGAGAAATGGGCATCAAATTAGGTACCAGGTGAGTGAAGATGATGTGGGCATGCCCCCCTCCGGCGACACGAGCTACATCAACAAATGGTTTTACCTTTACTGAGAGAGCTTGAGATTTAATCACAATTGCTGTCCCCCCAAAACCGGACAAAATCCCGATCACAAGCGCTAACTCAATCATCCCTACACCCATTAACGCACTCATCACAATTAAAACCGCTAAAAAGGGTACCATGATCACCAGGTCTACCAGGCGCATTAATATAGTATCCACTAAACCGCCAAAATAAGCCGAGACTGCACCGATAGTGGTTGCGATCAAGACGGTAACGATCGCGGAAATTAAACCCAGGGCAAACTCAAATCGCGAGCTGTACATCAACTGGCTGAGCACATCGCGTCCCAGCACATCCGTTCCCAGCAGGTGTCTGGCTGAGGGAGGAGAGGGATGATAGGGGATTTCAATATCAAAGCCATTGATGGGATCGTAAACTTTTGGTTCCCAGACGGTGTTGACCAGAATCGGCTGCGCCAAAGCAATCAAACCAAAAAACACAATCACACCCAACCCAATTAAACCAATGGGACTTTCGGCAAATAATGCCCAATTTTTCTTAAATCCTCGAGCAAATAATTTTAAACGTATTCGCCACAGCGGTTCTAAAACTCTTTCTGAGTTCTGTACTACAGTCATGATAAAACTCCTTTCATCGGTTCCTCATTTTAATGATAGCGAATACGGGGATCAAGGAAAGCATAGCCAACATCTGCGACCAGGTGGCTGATCAGGGTAAGAACCCCAGTGACCGTAAGCGCCCCCATCGCCAGAGGAATGTCCTCAATCGTGGCTGCCTGCAGCAGAGTTAAACCTATCCCGGGCCAGGAGAAGACCGTTTCGGTGATAATCCCGCCGCTGAGAGATCCGCCAATGGCAAAAACAAGACCCGTCCAGACCGGCAGCAAAGCATTTCGGGCAGCGTGTTTATCACGAATCACTTTTTCAGGCAAACCTTTCGCTTTGGCTGTCATAATATAGTCCTCCCGCAGCGTTTCCAGCATGCTTGTTCTGGTTAAGAGCATGGTCCCGCCATACCCAATCAAGGTCACAGTCAAAACCGGAAGCACTAGGTGGCTGAGTATATCCCAGGCATAACTCCCCAATCCTCCCGTAAAATATCCCCAAAAAATAAATACCAATCCAAAGGGAACAATTACGCTAGCCCAGTTACTAGCCGATCGTAAGGAACTCGGCAGGAATTTAGAAAGTACCAAACCAACAATCGTCATCCCTGAGCCGATCAATGCTGACCAGACCATACGCATAAATATAAAATTAGCGTTCACATGTTCAGGTGTGTCCAACCATAAGAGAGGATCCAAAAATTTTCCAGGGGGCAGCCAACCTAATTTGATGGAAAACAACCAGATCATCATTAACGCAAACCAGGGGGTAAACACCGTATAAAGAAACACTCCAATCAGCGTTGACGAATATTCAATTAAACCACCCCGCTTCCAGGCCAGCACCTTTCCTGATGAAAAACCAGCCCAAAATGAAACCAGGGTTGCGGACAGAAACAATACCAGGGTTCGGGGCAGCCTCTCCATGATAATATCAAGGACTGGTCTCGGATACTGCGAGAAGGAAACTCCTAAATCCCCTTTGTAGAAATTGCTGATATAGACAACTGCTCTCTCGAGGGGGGGGCGGTCCAACCCTAAATCCCTGCGTAAAATCTCTCTCTGGGCTGGGGGGATATCCGGATTCAAAGTCAGCAAATCGGCAATGTCACCTGGCTGGGCATCCATTAATAAGTAAGTGACAATTTGGAATAACAATAAAGTAAGCAAAACCTGCAGTAACCTTTTTGCTATATATTTCCACATAGAGTATCTCCTTAAAAATTAGTGTCTTCCGGATTATGTATTCCACGCCCTAAACTAACTCTTCCAGGCAATACACAATCCGCAACACACGAATCCAGCAAATAATAATAAACTATAAATCCGAAAGAGAGCGGGCCGGTCATTCAGCCCGCTCTCTTGATGCAATATCAGCGACGAATTGGTTTTACCCAATTGTTGAACATTTGCATTCTACTGCATGACCATAGTGTCAGTCTGGAAACCTTGATTGAACTCTATGCCGCCCAATGACTCGGTGTATGGGAAGTGAACTTTGCCCAGAGCAAGGTCCTCAACCTGTTTGTAGAACAACGGGATGTAGGGGCGTTGATCAGCAAGCACAACTTGCATCTCATAAACCAATTCCTGCGCCCGGATAACATCTGCGGTAGCCATGAACTCATCAACCAGGGCATCATAAGCATCATCCTTGAAACAAGGAGTGTTGTAGTTGCCCGTTTCAGCGGTGCAGTTGCGGCTGTGCCAGAAGGATTCATAGTAATCTGGGAAAGCCACGTTGCCCAAGCTCCAACCCAGGATGTACATGTCGTAGTCGGCATCCACAAATACTGGGCCGAGGATAGTGTTGAAGCCAGTCAATTCGGAATTTACGGGCATACCAAGCTCACGTGCCCATTCTGAGATCCACTGGTTGAAGGTGGCTCGGAGCGGGTCGTAGGCTGGTCCAGGACCAAGGATGGTCAATTCTGGCATGGGTTCCCCATTGGGCATGGTGATGCCAATACCAGGATCAACATCTTCTGTGTCTGCGTTATAGGCAGGATCAGTCGTCCAGGTCCATCCAGCTTCCTTTAAGACCTCAACTGCCATATTAACTCGTGTTTCACGATCCAGTCCAACATAAGGAGTGGGGACGTCAGGATTGAAGTAGAAACCGTTTCCGGGGGGCATAGTGGTGTACATCGGGAAAACAACCCCAGCCAAAACATTGTTTACTACGAAATCTTTGTCAATCACGATGTCAAGCGCCTGGCGGAAAGCATAATCATTCATGGGCGCTTTGTTCATGTTGAACGCCATGTAGTACATACCATAATCAGCGTTGGTGTAAACCTTCACGTCTTCACCCTGCAAAGCTTTCTCTTTCAGACCGCGGGCGAGACCAAGTGGGTTCATAACGTAATCAACTTCGCCACTGGAAAGAGCCAGGAAAGCAGCATCCTGAGAACCGTAAATGGAGAAGATGATGTTGTCGCTGTAAGGCCCAGAGGTGTAGCGCAAGGTTTCCTCGCCGCCACCTTCGCCGTACAGTTGGGTTGTGGTGCCGTCAGGCATGATCATTGTCCAGGTGCCGTCACCAGTTTCAACGATCTCGGCGCCCTCGAAGTAGTATTCACTGTTCGCATTGCGCTGGACGAAAGCACCAGCTTCCCATTTGTCGGTGGTGTACCCACCTGCTACGGGTTGACCTGTAGCATCAGCTTCGTAAAGGGTTCTGCGGGCGTTGGTGTAAACTTCATCGTACGCTGCCCAAACATCACAAGCATCTTGATCTTCAGGGCCATCTTCTGAATCACAATCGCCGGGTCGTTCCATTTCGGGAGCTACCACACCATCAATGAATACATAAGCCTCAGCAGCTTTCTCTGCCCAGAAGTGCTCGGGCAGCATGGGTGCCAGCGCCAGGCCAGCCTGCCAGTTGCCC
>JAIORG010000230.1 GCA_021108255.1 Anaerolineales bacterium
GGGTGGATGTGGATGAAAACCAGGGAGAAGCGATCTTTAATATGGTTTTGGGCGTAAAGAATGTAATGGAACTGCAGCGCACTTTGGATTTACTAGAAAGAATTAATAATGTATATGAAGCCAGGCGAGTACGAAGTATTTAGTTTCAGTTAATACCACTAAATCAAAACGGATAAGAAAAATCCTTTAGCTAGTAATTAACAAAGGATCAAGCGCAAAGAATTTCAAGGATCGCCAGCGTTTCCATTTTTCCACCATATCCTTTTTCGCCTCCGGGACCGACACAGGAGGGGCAGCCTTCCCGGCAAGGGCAAACACGGACAAGTTCAAAAGCTGTATCTAGAAGCTCTTTTTCTCTGTCGTAGAGGTTCTTGCTGAAACCGATGCCTGCAGGAATTTGCTCATGAAGCAAGACAACAGGTCTTCCATCACCGAGCGGAGAATTACAATCAGTGTGAACGCCGAGATCTCCTGGATCGCACATTAAAAACAGGGGTGACAGGCTGTGCAGAGCATAGCCAAGGCCCCTTAAGCCGCTGTTTACACGGACTACTGCTTCTGCACGGTTGTGACAGCGGAAACACAGGGTGACTAGATTGTCGATTTGATTGGCTTCTTCAAATGACGAAAAGCTGCGCAGGGGTTTTTTGTGGTGAATATGCAGGGGAACGATATCTCCACTTTTGCCGCATATTTGACAGGTGTTTTTGTCGCGGCGAAGGATAATTTCCCTCAGGCTTGGCCAGTTGGGTCCATACTCATTGGGACTGCTGGTCCATAACTTAACTTTTCTTAAAGCGGTTTCTGTTTCACTGGATAGAGTGATCCAGAAACCGGTTGTTTTTAAGGACGTGGATGGCAGATCAAGACTTTCCCGGCCGATAACTTCATACTGTGACCATCTAATTTTCTTGTATCCCGAAACCTGAGTTGTTACAGTGATTTCCCCAAGAAACTTGTCTGCAGTACCTAAACAGCTTTTTTCCAGCAACTTATCAACAGCAAAAGAAGTTTGACGTTCTGGCTCTGTAAAATAGACAGGGGTACTTGGGGAAAGGCTGGCAATATTAGTTTCAAGGTTAAGGCTGTCGACATGGAAAATATCACCTTGGTGCAGATAGATAGCTCCTGGGTGAACCATCCAGTAAGCGCTGTCTCTATCAACAACTCCCAGGACGTTGATTTCACCAGCTGAACTGATGAGTTTAAGGGTTACTTGTTGATTAGTAGTTGTGCGAAGAGAAAAACCTGCGGCGGGATAAGAATCTTTCATCCAGAAATACTTGTTTTGCGAATGATGCAGAGTGCCGGATTGCTGCAGGAAATCCAATAGCTCCATAGTTTGGGTATGACTGAAATTACCATAATAATCACTGTCTTCGAAGGGGATTTCGTAGGCTGAACATTTTATGTGATTTAGAGCAATTAGGAGATTGTCCGGATCAATCAAAGCAGATTCGGGATTCGAGTTGAAGAGATATTCGGGATAAAGAGCTAAGTATTGATCCAGGGGATTAGAGGACGCTACCAAGATAGAGAGTGATGGATTATCAGCACGGCCAGATCGTCCAGCTTGCTGCCAGGCTCCTGCAATAGAACCTGGATATCCTGCAATAATCACTGCGTCCAGACCGCCAATGTCAATCCCTAATTCAAGCGCGGTTGTTGCTGCGACGGCTCTGACCTGACCCGAACGAAGCCCAGCTTCGATTTCACGCCTTTGCAGAGGAAGATATCCACTACGGTAAGCGCGAATGAAGTCAGGCGGAATAGAACATTTTTCGCGCAATTTTGTAAGCATAAATTCAACAGATTTTCTAGAGCGGCCAAATAGTATGGTTTGATAACCAGCGTTAATTATTTCTGAGGCCAAACGGACGCTCTCGCGCTGCATGCCTGCTCTTAAGCCAAGGATTTCATCAATTACGGGAGGATTAAAAATAAGGAAATGTTTTTCCCCCCGAGAAGAATAGTCCTTGTTTATGAGTTGGACTTTCTCCTCGATCAAGGTTTTGGCGTGAGCAAGAGGGTTTCCGATAGTAGCGGAAGTAAGAAGGAATTGAGGTGAGGAGCCATAATGGTTTGCTACACGCTTTAAGCGTCTGATGACATTAGCAACATGAGAACCAAATACACCGCGATAAGTATGCATTTCATCCAAGACAACATATTGAAGCCTGGAAAAGAAATCTTCCCAATGAGTGTGATAAGGCAATATTCCAAGATGGAGCATGTCAGGGTTGCTAATGATGATTTGAGATGAACTGCGGATAACAGCACGTTGACTTGAAGGAGTGTCGCCGTCGTATGCAGCAGCTGTGACCGCAGAAAACGCGTTTAGAGCACCAAGTTGATCGTGAGCCAGGGCTTTAGTGGGATAGAGGAACAAAGCCCGATAGGAGTCGTTTTCAAGCAAGTTATGAAGGACTGGCAGTGTATAAGAAAGGGTCTTTCCGCTGGCCGTTCCGGTGACAAGAGCAAAATTGTTTCCTGACTGGATCTCCTGCCAGGCTTGATACTGATGTAAATAGAGGGAACGAATATCCTGCGATAAAAGGTGAGATTTTAATCGCTGGTCAAGATTTAGAGGAAAATCAACATATACTGGATCGCGTTTTGGGAACACCTGCCAGGCAGAAATATTTGGAGCGATTGAAGAGTCTGATTTCCAAAGGGACAGAAATGAAGTGAGGGACATTGGATAATTTGGGTTGTTAGTTTGTTACTGTCCGAAGATAATGAATGATTAGGAAAAAACTGGAATAATAAAACCCAACTGATTGTACAAAGTTTTTCAGGTATGCTTTTTGCGGATGACGGTTTTTAACTATTTGTCTGTTGTTACCAGGGAGGGTGAGCCGTATTCAAGCGCCAAATCCTGTCTGAATTGTTGAGTATAAAGACGATAATAAAGACCCTTTAATTTTAGAAGTTCCTCGTGTGATCCCATCTCCGCAATGCCGCCATCTTTGATAAAAAGAATTCTGTCAGCTTGTCTAATTGTAGATAACCGGTGCGCGATAACAAAACTAGTGCGATTGGACATTAGATTTTCCATGCCATGTTGAATGCGTTCTTCTGTGATGGTATCAACAGAGCTGGTAGCTTCATCCATGATGAAGATGTCAGGTTTGCGCAAAACTGCCCGTGAAAGGCTGACCAGTTGTTTTTGACCAACTGAAAGAAGATTTCCGCCCTCGCCAACTTCTTCCTGGTAGCCTTTTTCAAGATTGGTAATGAAATCGTGAGCACCAGAAAGTTTAGCTGCGCTGATGATCTCTTCAGAAGTCGATTCGAGATTGCCGTAGCGGATGTTGTCTTCGATAGAGCCAGAAAACAAATGAGGTGTTTGAAGAACAATGCCGATTTTTGATTGAATTGCATGAAGCGAAAAATCAGTATAATCTTCATTGTTTATCAAGATTTTTCCTCCGCGAGGTTCAAAAAAGCGGCAGAGCAAGTTAACTATAGTTGATTTCCCTCCGCCTGTTGGACCTACAAGGGCAATTGTCTCCCCAGGGGAAATGCGCAAATTAAAGTCCTCCAGGACAATATCGTCATCTTCGTAAGAAAAACAGACATGATCGAAAATTATTTCACCCTGTAATGTGTCCACGGAAATGGCATCGGGTTTGTTAATAATATCAGGTTCGGAATCGAGTAAGGAAAAGATTCTTTCTGCAGAGGCGATTGAACGCTGCATTTCTGCATAAACTCTGGCAAGATCTTGTATGGGCCAAATCATAAAGGTGATATAAGAAATGAAGGCCTGGATTCCGCCAATAGTAATCCCGCCAATTTCTGCCTGCAGACCTCCATACCAGACAACGCTTCCGAGAGCGAAAGAGCTGATGATCATTACCGCTGGTAGAAAGAGAGCTGATAACCAGGCAGCCCTGTATCCTGCCCGATACATTTCATCAGTTAATTCTCCAAATTCGGCCATGTTCTGGACTTCGCGACTGAAGGCTTTTGTAACGCGTACGCCAGTGATATTTTCATTATATGAGCCAGTAATCTTGGAATTGATTTTTCTGACCTGGCGATACTCAACGATAATTTTTTTCTTGAATTGCGCTGCAACAACGATCAAAACAGGGATAATCGCAATTACGAATAAGCCGAGGCGCCAGTTGATAGTGATCATGAAATAGGTTGCAGTGATGATGTTTAAGGAACCCCAGACAATGTCCAGGAATCCCCAGGTAACGAGTTGGGCAACCCTTTCGGAGTCAGATGATACCCGGGACATGATCCAGCCCACTGGAGTTTTGTTGTAGTAAGAAAGGGATAGGTGCTGCAGGTGATTGAACATTTTCTTGCGTAAATCGTACTGAACTCGCTCACCAAGAATTCCTGCAAAATAGATAAAACCAAATACAGAAGCAGCTTGAATAACGATTAACGATCCATAATGGAGTAGTATTTCCCTGAGGACGATTATATTTCCTGGGCCAATACCTTCATCAATTATTCTCTTGCTCAAGTAAGTAAAATAAGAATCCAGTACTGATACGATTGCGATAGTGACTACAAACCCTAAAACCCAGAGGCCATATGGTTTAACCAGGATAAGTATTCGCTGGACAACTTTGCCAGAAAATGTGCCGGTAAATTCTTCTTCTTCAAAGTGATGTATATCAGTCATGTTGGTTTCTTGTCAGGTCAGGCCGAGCTCTTGTTGAAGAGCCTGGTCAATTTTTGTTTGAATTTCGAATATTTCTTTATATTTTCCTGGTTGCTTGATGAGAACAGCATGGGTGCCCTGTTGAATTATTTTTCCATTATCAAGAACCAATATTAGATCAGATTGCATCAAGCTTTGAATGCGATGTGCAATAATAAAGGTTGTTCGGCCAATCATTAAATGATCCAAAGCTTGATGAATTTCGGCTTCTGTTTCAACATCTACTGAAGAAGTAGCGTCGTCGAGAACGAGAATTTTTGGATTCTTGAGCAGTGTTCTAGCGATAGCTATCCTTTGTTTCTGTCCGCCTGATAATGTGACGCCTTTTTCACCAACCATGGTATCGTAACCTTTTGGGAAACCCAGGATGACATCATGGATGGCAGCAGCTTTGCTAGCGGTAATAAGTTCTTCTTCAGAGACCTCGCGATCAACGCCATAAGAAATATTCTCACGAATAGAGCGGCTGAACAAAAACGGTTCTTGTTCTACTAAGCCGATCTGTTTGCGAAGAAAGGAACGCGGATAACGCTTCAAATCGATGCCGTCAAGGGTTAGTAAACCGCTGGTGTAGTCATAAAAACGCGGAAGTAAATTGATTAGAGTGGATTTGCCTGATCCGGGTCCGCCAAGGAGCGCAATCATTTGTCCAGGCTTGCAGGTAAAACTAATTTTATCCAGGACAATTGGATTATCCTCGTAGGAGAAGGAAACATTCTGGAAAACAAACTCCCCATTAAAGGTATCGGATTGAGGTTTGTGGTCTCCTGCCGATAATGGCTCCCTTTGCTCTTTAATTACCTCGATGATTCTGCCGTATGAGACAAGTCCGGTAGACATCTGAACGATCAGACGGCCCAGGTTGCGAATTGGCCAGATAATCCAGATAATCATGCCGGCGTAAGCTAGATAAGTGCCAATTGAAATCTCACCACTGATAGCCATCGTAGCGCCAAGATAATATCCGAATATCATTTGGGCGCCGGTGAGGATATCAGAAAACGGCCAGAAGAGAGCGTGCATGGTAAAGAATTTACGCCCCTTATGGAATTTTTTTGTATTCTCGGTGTCAAATTTTTCTATTTCGAATTGCTGGCGGGCAAAAGCTTTTACGACTCTAACGCCGGTTAGGTTTTCTTGCAGCGTATTGGATAAAACAGCTTCTTGATCCTGGTAATCTTCGTAGGCAGCAGAAACTTTCCTGAAAAAGATCAGGGATAAGACAACAGTAAGGGGCACAACAATTATTGACATTAACGCCAATCGAACATTTAGAGAGAGAAGTACACCCAGGTTTACTATGAAAAGAAGCAATATACGACCAAGTCCTATAGCCCGATCTGCAAAAAATAAGCGAACTGCATCCACGTCTGAAGTAGAGCGCTGGATTAAGTCACCGGTTTTTGTTTTATCGTGGTAGGAAAATGATAAACGCTGAATGTGATCAAAGAGAAAATTACGTAATCTTCTAGTAATTCCCTCAGAGGTTTTTGCGGCCAACCTGCCGCTGATATAGGTAAAAACACCTTGAAAAGCGGCAAGGACAAAAAACGAGACAGCAATCCAGGGGATATACTTACCGATATCATCATCGCTGACAAGCGCGTCTACAAATTGCCCCAGAATGAGATAAGTGCCGGAGCGGAACGCTGCCGCAAAGCCAAGGCAGAGAGCTGCAAACAAGTAAATTCGTTTGTAGCCGCTCATTAAATTCCAGAGAGACTTGAGCTTGTTCTCTGATATTGTTGACCTGATGTCAAACGGTGCTGAATTAGTAGACATATGAAAAATTATTTAATCCTACTGTCTGTTTCTAAAACCAAAGAAATTTGATTTGAGTTGTCGATAAGCGGCTGTATTTTCCCGCTGGATAATTCTTTAATTGCTTCTTGTAATTCGTCATAAGAGTTAACAGAAATTGTATAAACGAGCTTTACTTTATCAGTAAAAGATTCTGTAACTATTTTTCCCTGATGTTTAAGAATAGCCCTATCGATCATTTCGTAGAGAGAATATGGGCATTCCAAGGATACATAATGCACCAGGGTCTTTTTTGCTTTTGGCACAGAAGCTATGATCTCTCGAGCTGAATCACTATAGGCTTTAACTAAACCTCCGGTGCCTAGCTTTGTCCCTCCGAAATAACGGGTAATTACCAGGACAGTATCGCCTAATCCACTGCCTTTCAGTACGGATAACGCGGGACGGCCAGCGGTACCGGAAGGTTCACCATTGTCGCTGGAATGAGCAATCATCGAAGAGCCATGGCCGATAATAAAGGCCGGTACGTTGTGGGTTGCGTCAGAATACTTATTGTTTATCTGTGTAATAAAATCTTTTGCTTCTTCAACCGAGAACGCAGGAGATATTGTAGCAATAAAACGCGAATTTGCCACCATGAATTCAAGGGAATAGCGCGAGGCGGGTACGAAATAACTTTCCATAGGTTACAGTTAAAGGCATATAGAATGAATAACTATTGTACATCAGGCAGTAGATGATGAAAAGATAGAAGCGAGTGAGGGTGCAAAAATGAGGCAAATGTTTAGAATTTGCCATTACAAGAGAAATGAAAAAATTTCATGACCTGAAAAGTTAGAAAAGTCAGGTGGAGTGCCTGGGTTTCTTAATGTGCCAGATTACTTTTCCGAGAATATCAGCGGAAGCAATAGGACCTATTTTGCTGCTGTCAACACTAAGCGGATGGCTTCCTGTGACATGAATCTGCTGCAGATCGGAATTTGCCCAGTGTACCTCTTTTATCATCAAGCCATACGAAGGATGAGTAAAGACTACTATATCGCCCTCGCTGATTGATCCAAATAGAAAGATGTATTTTCTAATGAGTACATAATCGCCGGGGAAAAAAAGAGGTGACAGGCTTTCGCCTGTCACCTTGATGATTTTGAGCATTAAAGATCAGGGTAAACCATTTCCAGACCTGGGGCGTAAGGAGCTTTTGCCTTTTTGGTCTTTATGTTTTTAGTCGCCCAAAATATTTCAGCAAATTGGTTTATGGCATCAACAAATGCTACTCCATCGTCGCGATTGCATGTTTGCCGACTCTTGGAGCCTAGCTGCATAATCTTATGAACCAGCCCAGTAAGTTCTGGGAATTTTTCAAGATGAGTATCTTTTATGTAATCACCCCAAATTACACGGATTTCGTGTTTTGCTTTTTCTGCGTGTTCTTCCTTGACGGTTATGTAACGAGAGAGAGTATTGTGGTACTCTAATCTACCTTTTTCCTCACCTTGTTCAAGGGAAATCATCAGATCCATCATACGGACAACAGTGAGAGCGTTAATTTGAGCAGGGGAGGGATCGTAAATGCCGCAGGGAACATCACAATGGGCTTTGGCTTCGAAGAATGAGAGATATTTGTCAACGGATTGGACAAATTTGTAAAACATGAGAAACTCCTTTAAATATTTAGTTCACTCTAAAGAATTTTACCCTGAGAATAGAAACCAATTTGTAATTATTTTATTATAAATATATGCATGAGCATAACGGTCAGTGAACCTCACCCTCGACTTGGCCTTCAACAAGAGAATCCCAAGGATAATCTTCAGTACCCAGGGCAGCTTCCCTGACGGATGGATTATCCGCAAGAAAACCCCGGTAACTATCCGGAAGTTGAGCTGCAATTGCTTTCATCAGCTCTAATCCGATTTGGTCAAGCTGTTTTCTACGTTCTCTCCCCCGGCCAGTTGTAGTGAATGGGCCGACCGGCTTACCTATTTTTACTATTGTTGGCGGCCTCTTCCCGAGTTTGATGGGAAAGATTGAATTTAAGCCATAAATACCCAGGGGAAGAACTTTAGCTCCTGTTTGAGAAGCCAGATAGGCTGCACCTGGGCGGGCAGGGCGGAGAACTTCAGCCCAACTACCTCCTTCGGGCATGATTCCCAGAACTCCGTTTTGGTTCAGGATTTCTTCAGCTGCTCTCAATGCAAAGCGAGAGCCAGTTCCTCGGAAAACAGGATAGTATCCCCAAATCTGAGGAATGAATTGAACCAGTTTGGGAGCATGAGGAAATTCTGCCCCACCGACAAATTCGATCGAGTAGGGCAGTGAGCTTAGCAATGCGACCGGATCAATAAAACTAAAATGATTTGCGATTACAAGAAGGGGGCCAGAAGAAGGTAGGTTCTCTGAGCCTTCAATGCGGAAATCACTGACTAAAGATAAGGCAGCTTTCGCTAACTTTTTGAGCAAGCCGCGGATGATTAAACGGCGGGGATATTTTATCGACTGGTTCATGATTCAATATATTCTTTTGTCGGGTCATTAACACCAAGAAGGATGAAAAGACCTGCGAGCAAAAAGATAATGATTGATCCAATGGCTACTCTTTGTCCGAGCTGTTCAGCCGCGAGCGCAAGATAACCCTGTTTTTGGAAGTAAATTGCTGCTTCGTAGGCCAGGAAACCGTAAACAGTTGGTCCAATAAATGAAGATGTCCTACCGGTAACAGCGAATAAGCCATAAAATTCTGCACTTCTTCCTTCGGGGGCAAAATATCCTACCAGAGTTCTGCTTACTGACTGGACTCCGGTAAGAGCAAGACCAGCCAATGCACCAATAATAAAAAATTGGGTTAAGTTCTGGGCAAACAACATGCCCAGGACTACGCCGATCATCATCAAGATTGAGTATATTAGAGAGCGTTTATAACCAAACTTAACGCCGGCAATTCCAGCGACGTAAGCACCAATTACGCTGGTTGCCTGAACGATAATCATGAAGATGATAAGTTGAGTCTGGGTCATGCCAAATAATACTGCACCAATGATGGCAGCGAAGTTTAAAGCCATCAAAATCCCGTCGTTGTATACTAAGAAAGCAATAATGAAGCGTAAGAAATCCTTGTAATCGCCAAGCGTTTTTAAAGTTTCGATTAATCTGTTAAAAGCGACAGAGAAAACATTTTCGCCATCGGGAAGATTTGCAGGAACGGCTTTTTCCTTTATCCAAAGGAATGCAGGCAAAGCTGCAACCGCAAAATAAATTGAGGTAAAGACCAGAGAGAGTCGAACAACGAGTGTGCCGCCTACGATAACAATTATGGGCAGAAGAATTAATAAGGCGAGAATTCCACCTAATGAACCAATTGCCCAGCCATTGCCGGATACTCGACCCATGTCCTCCGGTTCGGCAATCTCGGGAAGAAGTGAGTTATAAAACACCTGTCCGGATCTGTAGCCAATCTCAGCAATAATAAAAAAGAGCATACCAAAAAGTACGTCACCTTTTTCAACAAAGAACAACAAGCCAGTGAAAACCCAAGTAATGGCTGAAAAGATGAAGAGAAATTTCTTTTTTGATGCAGAAAAGTCAGCGATTGCACCTAGAATAGGTGAAATTAACGCCACGGCCAACATGGCAACGCCAACTGCAATTCCCCAATAGCGCGATCCTTCAGCGCCACCTACGACCGTGCCTTTAAAATATGCAGAGTAAACCGCAAGCAGAATGACAGCAGCGTAAGCTGAATTGCCAAAATCGTATAGATACCAGGCAAGGTGTTCTCTATTGGTGGATTTGAGTTTTGATAACATAGACATCGATGCTCCTCAATATAGTAGGAATAATAAAAATTGGAGACCTAAATTCAATCAAAAAATAGGCTAGCTTGAATATTAATGTCGTCCACAGGTTACAAAGGTTTGATAATAATAACAAAAATCAATTACAACCGTTACAAATCTAAATCGTAAACTCGATGCGTTTTGGTCCATTTCATGGTGAAGTGGCTCGATTCTCCCAGGCTGGCTATATTATCTTCCCGGGTTTGAACGGTTTCAACAAAATCGAAGTTAAATTCATGAAAGGTTTTTTCTAATTCTGTATAGATGACAGCTGTTGAGCCAAGCCCGTGGTACTCCGGAACAATTCCAATGCCGTTGGTGTCCATATACTTGGTAGTTTTAAATTCGCGCCAGATATGGAACCAACCAAGCGGGAAAAGCCTGCCGTTTGTTTTTTGCAAACCCCTGCAAATATTAGGGTAGCTGAAAAGAAAACCGATAATTTTGTCATCTTTATAAACCAATTTAATTAATCGGGGGTCAGCAATTGATAACATTCGTTTTGCAATAAGTGTGATTTCGTCTTCTGTGATCGGGCTGAATCCCTCTGAACCTGAAAATGCAGAATTGTAAACAAGACGCAGTTCAGGCGCGATTGAAAGGAGTTCTTTTTTGGAATTAAATTTCCTTACCCAGAAACCGCTGCGTTTCTTAACTTTTTCGGCAACTCGCTTGACCTTTTCAGAAAGACCGATAGTTGTATCCAGATAACCAGAATAGTAATCAAACATTTTTTGAAAACCTGCTCGCTTTACCAGGTTGTCATAATAAGGAAAATTATAGGATATGCCTATTGCGGGAATTTGATCAAAACCTTCAACTAACAAGCCAATTCCATCTCCTTGAAGGAGTCCTTTTGGTCCATAAACGCGATCGTGCCCTCGTTCTCTGGCCCAGTTGAAAACTGCTCCAAAGAGCGCATTGGACACTTCTCGATCATCTATTGAATCAAAAAAATAAAAAAATGCAGTATTGCACTGATTGGTTTTGTTGAAGCGACTGTTGGAAATTGCACTTATTCTTCCCAGCGTTTTTCCATTGTTCTCAGCGATAAAAAAATCCGCAGAAGAATGTTGGTAAAACGGATAGGAGGTCCTGTCCATAAGGTAACGGGTATCTGAGCGCATTTGTGGGACCCAGAAATGATTATTTCTGTATAGATCAAAAGGAAGCTGAATGAATTTTTTGATATCAGATTTATTTTCAGTATTAATTAAGCGAACATTCATCAAGATTCTCCATGCTCCCGGAGCACAATAAAAAGATTATACCGTGAGGTGAATGAAAATGAGCAGGGGATTGGAAAAGCAAAGAGTAACTTGAAAATTGTTGAGCAAAATCGGACAACAAGGTATATGTTGATTCAGGGCAGTTCGCTAGTAGAACGTTACGATAAAGAATAAATCAATTAGATTGAGAATTTAATCCACATAATACCTGGTACTTTAATCTGGATAATATTAAGATTGCGCATAGACAAAATAGTAAACATATATATAATTAAAAATATAATTAAGCATAGAATTATCAAAAAAAACATTGAGAAGAGAATAATTACCAGAAAAAATTTATATAGCTGTTCTTAATGGGCACTAAATTTGATAGGTAATTATATGGTAAACTGAAAATGAAGCCATTAGAAGCAGGTGTTTGATTAATTGAGCGGAACCTGATCAGGCCAGAGGAGTCAGTAGGATGAAATATCATATCTTGATCATTGACGATAACGAGAAAACACTGGAAGTGCTAAAGCTTTCTTTAGAAAGGGCAGGCTTTAGAGTAACAACAGCTGAATCGTGGGAAACTGTCGAAGATAAAATCAAGATAGGATATAGGGTAAAAGATCCTTTTGACCTGATTGTTTTGGACTTGATGATTCCGGAAAGATCTGGATTTGAGATCTTGCGTTCACTTCATGTTGTTCTGGTTCCAATGCCTCCTGTAATTGTATTAAGTGCAATTACCGATATAAAAAAGAAAGTAGAGGCACGAGATTTAGGAGTAGCAAAATACCTTACCAAACCTACGACTCCAGACAGATTAGTCAAAGCTATAAGGGATGTGTTGATTTAAAAATTTATTGGCTGTTGTTATTTAGCAAATAGTCAATAGTGGGGGAAATAAGAATTTATTCGGTGTTCTGAAAAATGGCGAAGACGGACAGAATAGGTGCCTCTGGAATACCGGGCAAGGGGAGAATACGGGTGTTTGAACTTGCTAGAGATTATCCTATGTAGCTGAGACTGCTCTTGTTTTTTTCAATCAACGAATTTACTTCAGTTTGCGAAGGCGTAATCAGCGCCGATGTAGTGAGTGTTAATTCTCCAAAAAGAAAAACTTCAAAAAATAGGCGAAGAGGATGGGTATCGTAATAAACCCACAATTAAATTGGTCAGGATAGTCCACTTTGAGGAAATAAAGACCAATCTTGGGTTTTCCCAACAAAGATAGATTGGAGATCGGATACTGATAGAGAAGATAAATTGTTGTTTGGTGACACGATAACAACAATTTTTTCTGATTCGATAACAATAAATGTAATGCCGTCCGTATTTAAAGCTGGGCGCAGAACAGGATTTCACTGCCAGATTAAGAGGTTGAATTAAGCTGGATCAGGATATGGGTCCGGGTAAATGTTTGTTTGTAAGGATACCCCCGGTAATGTCCTGGCAAAATGAAGAATGGCAGGAGTAAACTGGTCGTCTAAATATGCTGAAAGGCCGAACAGGAATGGACTGGGTGTCACAGGTAAAGGGAGAACATAAACAAAAACAAAGATAAACGAGAGAAGGGAAAGGAAAAAATATTTATTTCATTGATGAAAGGCTAAAGGGATAATAAAATCAAAAAAATCAAACCTAGCGATCCACAATATCCAGCAAAGAGATAAAGAGACTTTTTGGAGAGATAAGATATAAACCAGCGGATTGCCAGGTAGCCAACCAGGGCAGCTGTAATGAAACCGGCTAAGTAGATTGGCAGTTTTGCCAGCAGGACGGGAGCTGCTAACAGGTCTGAAATAGCAAGTACCCCGGCTGCTGACATCACAGGCACCGACATTAAAAATGAAAACTTTGCTGAAGCTTCCCGGTTAAAGCCGCGAAGCATGCCGCCTGAAATTGTCGATCCTGAACGGGAGATGCCGGGAAACAGGGCAAAGACCTGGAAGAAACCTATCCAGAGAGAATCAAGCCAGCTAACTGCGTCAAGAGACTTGACTCGGGAGCCAAAAAATTCGGCGATAAGCAAAAAGATGCTGGTGAAAAGAAGAAATATAGCTGCTGCTTTTGGATTACTGAAAGAATTTTCAAATATTTCTTTGAAAAATATTGCTGCTAAACCGGCAGGAATAGTGGCAAGAATAAGGAACCAGCCAAGGCGAGAGTAAAAGTCGGACAAAGGTTTACGATTAACGATACCTCTAAGCATGGATTTAAGGATCAGAAGAAGATCTTTCCAAAAATAAATAATCACAGCAGTAAGAGTGGCTACCTGGACTAAAACATCAAAAATAAAAGCTTCTTGAGGAGGGATATCCCAACCAAAAACATATGGGGCTAAAACCAAATGCCCTGAGCTGGATATGGGTAAAAATTCCGATGCTCCCTGGATGATTCCCAGGATGATTGATTGCAATAAAGTCATAGTGAAAATCCATTGTTTTTCGCGTTCTCGAAATAAGAAGAAATATAGTCGCTAATAGTTCCAGCCATGATCGCAGAGCGCAGCTCTGAGGTCAGGTTAATCAGAAGATGAAGGTTATGGATAGAAAGCAAAATTGGTGCTAAAAGCTCATTAGATTTTACAAGATGGCGAAGATAGGATCTTGAAAAATTTTGGCACGTATAACAAGAACAGTCTTCAACAAGCGGCATTGGATCTTTTTCGTATTTTTTCCCAGAGATATTAATCCGTCCATACCTGGTAAAAGCTGACTTGTGCCTGGCCAGTCTGGTAGGATTGACACAATCAAACAAATCGATACCCCGATAAACTCCTTGAACAATATCCAGGGGTGTGCCAACGCCCATCAGGTAGCGAGGCTTATTTTCGGGGAGGTGCTTTATGACCAAATCAATTATTTCTAGCATTTCGGATTTTTTTTCCCCCACCGACAATCCTCCAATAGCATTGCCGGGGAAATCAAGTTCTGCAATGTACTGAGCTGAATGAACCCGCAGGTCAGGAAATATTCCACCCTGGACAATGCCAAAAAGGGCTTGGTCTTTTCTGGTATGGGCTTCCTGGCAGCGCTTAGCCCATGCGTGTGTTCTGCTAAGAGCAGATTCGTTATAAGAACGGTCGTAGGGATCCGGACATTCATCAAAACACATAATGATATCGGCTCCCAAGTGCTCCTGGATTTTGACAGCCTTTTCTGGAGTGAATACGTGAGATGAGCCATCGATGTGGCTTTTGAACGTTACTCCCTGGTCATCGATATCGTTGATTTTGCCGAGGGAAAAGACCTGAAAACCGCCAGAGTCTGTGAGAATGGGTTTATCCCAATTCATAAATGTGTGTAAGCCACCCATTTCAGCGATCACTTCAGAGCCTGGGCGTAAATAAAGATGGTAAGTATTGGCAAGAAGAATCTGGGCATTCAGCTCATTTAATTGGGCAGGAGTAACGCCCTTAACGGCGGCCTGTGTTCCAACAGGAGCAAAAGTTGGAGTAAGGATGGGGCCATGTGGTGTTGAAAATACACCCGCCCGGGCATTGCCATCAACCGCCTGGAGATCAAAAGAAAAGTGCCGAGTCATAGCGTGATTATATACCAAATCTTATATAGGTTTTAAGTATTGTGATGGAGGATGATAAAAACCCGTCGTGTTATAATAATCCACGTTCTATGGAAAAAAAATAGTTTAAGGGGATAAGAGATAATACAAAGGAGCAGTTAATGGAACGCTTGAATGTACCAGGTCCAAAAGCAAAACAGATCGTCGCGGAAGATAGTAAATTTATTTCAAATTCCTATCCTAGAGCCTACCCTTTTGTGATGGATCACGGAAAAGGAACAGAGGTTTGGGATGTAGATGGGAATCGGTATCTGGATTTCGCTGCCGGAATAGCTGTCACGGGAACCGGGCACAGCCACCCTGAAGTAGTAAAGGCGATAAAAGATCAGGCAGATAAATTTCTACATATATCTTCGGATTTTTATCATCCAATTTGGGTGGAACTTGCAAAAAGACTTGATAGCATATCACCATTCGAAGAAGAGGCTGCCTCCTTTATGACTAATTCTGGCACCGAAAGTGTTGAAGCTGCAATTAAACTCGCTAGATTTCATACTGGTCGATCTCAATTTATCGGTTTCCTTGGAGGATTTCACGGACGAACTTATGGGTCCCTGGCTTTTACTGCTAGCAAACCTGTTTATCGACACGGTTTCTTTCCCTTGATGAATGGGGTAGTTCATGCGCCTTATCCTGATCCATACAGGCAAATTCTTAACTCAAAAGAAGGTGAACCTTATGGGGAGACTGTTGTTCGTTATATTGAGGAGCAGTTAATCGGAAGAGTTGTTCCGGCTGACGATATAGCCGGAATATTAATTGAACCAATTCAAGGAGAGGGGGGATATATTGTGCCGGCAGAAGGATTTTTCCCTGCGCTTCGAAAGCTGTGTGATAAATATGGAATTATGCTGATAGCCGATGAAGTTCAATCCGGCATGGGGAGGACAGGGAAATGGTGGGCGATTGAGCATTTTGATGTAATACCAGATATTATAACCACGGCAAAAGGAATTGCATCGGGTATTCCTTTGGGAGCAATCATTGCTAAAAAGAGTGTTATGACCTGGCCAAAAGGAGCTCACGGTAATACCTATGGTGGAAATCCTGTCGCTTCTGCTGCAGCGATTGCAACTATCGATTTAATAGAACGGGAGTATTTGCAGAACGCGACAGATATGGGTCAATACATGATGGGCGCGCTGGAAGAGATTAAATCCAGTCACGACAGTATTGGTGAAGTGAGAGGAATTGGATTAATGCTTGGTGTTGATTTTGTAAAAGATAAAACTTCAAGAAAGCCTGATGCTGAAATCAGGGACCAGGTTGAGAGACTCTCGTTTGAGTATGGATTAGTTACGCTTGGTTGTGGCAAGAGCACAATCCGCTTTGCTCCTCCATTGTCTATAACCAAAGGGGAAATAGACGAAGGTCTGCAGATATTTAACCACGTGATTGGATTGGCAGAACGAGGAGATTAATATCTACTGTTCAAACCGAGAGCAATAAATAAATTAATGCTACCTGATCACAGAATCCGACAGAGAGATTATCTGCTTGAAATTACCCGCAGCCTTACTCAGGAATTAAATCTTGATAAGCTGCTTCAGCGAATTTTAGAATTAGCTGCTGAAATGCTTGCGGGGAAGGCAGGACTGATCGCCTTGAGAGAAGAACAAGGCGGTTGGGATATAGGTGCGTCTTATGGAATTCAACCAAAATTTTTACAATATGTAAAACCTGTACTGGCTGAGGTTCCGGAAAACGACGAACAAGCTGGGTTAGAACTGCCAGAAGTAAACAGGCTGCTTCAGCTGTTGACAAAACGGGCAAGTATGAATTTGTTAACCGGCGTGGGGTTGCCGCTAATATCAGAAAAACGAGTTATCGGACTGATTTTCATTTTCAGAGGTTATCAAGGGTCGTTCTCTCAAAATGACAGGGCGATATTGCAAAGTTTTGCAGATCAAGCAGCCATAGCCGTAATAAATGCACAGTTATACTCCCAGGTTTCTCGCGAAAAAAGCAGGTTGAGCGCATTTTTAGATTACGCTGCAGACGGAATCGTAATAATGTCGGCTGATCATAAAATAGAAAAATGCAACCAGGCGTTTGCTAGGATTTTACGGAAGGATGTCGGTGACATTGAAGGAAAGGAACACAACCAAATAATCAATTGGGGATCACGTCAGCATGGCCTGACACTTGAAGAAGCTGAATTGAATGGATGGCCGCTGACAGCAAAAGCGATTTTGTATGTGGAAGGCGACTTGAAACGACCTACAGGAGAAATGGTTCCCGTAGGTATAACTTATGCGCCTTTGCTATCTGGTGAAGGGCATCTGATTAACATAATTGGATCAGTGAGAGATATAACAAACTTCCGGGAAGCAGATGAAATTAAAAGCGTATTTGTGTCTGTTATAAGCCATGAACTAAAGACACCCGTTGCCTTAATTAAGGGTTATGTTGGGACCCTAAGGAGAAAAGATGTTTCCTGGGATAGCGAAATTGTGCAGGATAGCCTGGAGGTAATTGAAGAAGAAACTGATCGGCTAACAGAATTAATAGAAAATTTATTGGATGCATCCCGCTTACAGGCTGGAAGTTTCAGTTTAAATTTAGCTGAAATTAAAATAGATCAAATGGCAGCTGAAATGGCGGAAAGATTCCAAACCCAAACAAATCAACATAAAATAAAAGTTCAGTTCCCGGAAGAATTTCCAGTTATAGTTGGAGATAAGAAGAGGTTAGAACAAGTATTTTTTAATTTGCTTTCCAATTCTATTAAGTATTCACCTGAAGGTGGTGAAATATTAATCAGTGGACAAATCAGGTCGGAGCAAATAATAATCTGTGTTCAGGACCAAGGAATAGGTATCTCGCAAGAAGACGTACCTCATATATTTGACAGATTTTACAGGGCCATTGAAGCAGCAAAGAACACTCAAGGAGCAGGGTTAGGCTTGTATTTAAGCAGAGCAATCATTGAAGCGCACAATGGACGCATGTGGGTCGAGACGCGACCCGATTCAGGGGCGCGGTTATGTTTTTCTCTACTGAGGGAAAAACAATTTACAGAAAAATTAATTGATAAAGAATAAAACATACAAATAAGAAGGTAGAGTGGTTATGCCAAAAATTCAAACAAGTTGTCCAAATTGTCAACAACCCATTGTCGCTGAAATCCAGCAGGTTATAGACGGAGGAAGAAATCCTCAACAGAAGGAATTAATCCTGTCCGGAGGATTGAACTTAGCTCAATGCCAGGCGTGTGGATTTCAAGGACAGCTTCCAGTGCCTATGGTTTACCATGACGCGGAAAAGGAGATTCTTTTCACATTCTCACCACCAGATATTGGAAAAACCATGGAAGAAAAAGAGGGTGCATTGGCTCCTTTGCTGAAAAAAATAATTGATAAACTTGAACCAGAAAAGAGAAAAGGATATTTATTTCAACCAAAAGATATGTTAACAATGAACAGCTTAATAAAAAGCATACTTTTAGAAGATGGCGTTACAGAAGAGATGATAGAAAGCCAACAGGAAAAAGTAAATTTACTAGACTCTCTATTTGCTCAAGAAGGAAAAGAATTAACAGAGACGATCAAAAATAATAATGACCGAATAGACAGAGAATTTTTTGCGCTGTTCGCTGAGATAGCTCAACGAATTATAAGCAGTCAAGACGAAAAAGCAATAGAAAAAATACAGGCCATCCAAGAAATATTAATGATCGAAACTGATGTTGGAAAAGAAATCATGGCCGAAACGCAGGAGATACAAGCCGCCAGCAAATCCCTGGAAGATTTGGGGAAAAATCTTACCAGATCATCCCTGTTGGAGTTGGTAATTAACGCGCCGACGGATGAACGAGTGAGGGCATTGACAAGTTTAGTGAGACCTGCGATGGACTATGAATTTTTTCAGATGTTTACAGAAAGGATCGAAAAATCAGCAGAAGAAATAAGAAGCAACTTGGTCGAAAAAAGAAACTTAATGCTGAAGTTAACTCAGGAAATTGATCAACAAATGTATGAAAGAACAAATGCAGCAAAAGAAATAATCAATTCCATAATTGAAGAGGAATCACCGGAAGAAGCTCTGATAAAAATAATTGATCAAATTGATCAATTATTTGTTCAGACCCTGTCTGCGGAGTTGGAATTAGCTATAAAGGAAAAACAAACTGAGCGTAAGGACAAATTGGGCAATTTGCTGCAAAAAATTCAAGAACTTACGACTCCTCCTGAATTAAAAATAATTGACCAGTTGTTATCCGCTGCTGACAAGGGTGAATTAGAAAACCTTTTAGAGGAGATGAAAGAACAAATCAGCCCTCAATTTGTTGATTACATGACATCAATTATCAGTAATTTTGAAGAGCAAATCAATGCTGCCGATGGTGATAACCAAGAAGAAATGAAGGAAACATTAATTAGGCTCAAGACAGTTTATAACGCCGTGATTCGCAGATCGATGAAAATTAAAATTGATGAGAATAAGAACTAGATTTTAATCTAAGGAAGGAAATTTTTACTGAGGGAGATATACGTCTAGTCAGTAGATCCGCTGGAACTGATTGGCGGATTGTCCAGGCGGTAGCCCTGACCTCTGACTGTTATTATGTAATTGTGATGACTGTCAAGCTCAGAAATTCGCTCTCTTAAACGCCTAACCAGGGCATCAAGAGCCTGATCAGTAACTCCGACAGATTCTTGAGAACCCCAAACGGAATTAATAATTTCTGATCTTGAGATAACCCTGCCGGTGGAATCTAGCAGGAGTAATAACAATTTAAATTGCAATAAAGAAAGGGGAGGATCCAGCTCGCGGTTTAAAATCCAGGTTCTATGCGAGTCTTTTTCAAGACGGATTCGTCTGAAATAGGAGATGACAGAAGATTCAAAATCGCCGGGCGCAAGAGGCACAGTTGCATCTTGCCCGAGGAAGACAAATTCTTGTGCAAGAGCGATTTGGATGACATCCCCGTCTTCTAGATTTGTGAGCTCTGCAACAGGTTTTCCATTATGGAAAGTGCCATTTTTACTGGAAAGGTCCTCTAAGACAGGGCCATGCGGAGAAATAAATATACGAGCGTGTTTTCTGGAAACTTGTTGGTTGGGGATCATAATTTCACAAGCACCTGTGCGTCCAATAATTATTTCACCGGAAATGGACCAGCGGTAACCGTTTAATGAACCACCTTGACCTACAAGAACTGGCTGAGATTGGATAAGATCTTTCATAATGGAATTTTGTAAGTTGTGATAAGAGAGCTTCGTTTAGATTATAATTCAATTATGAAAGAAGAGAAAATAATATTCACTAATAAAAAATGAATAACAATCACAAAAAGAACGAAATAATTAAGGAACGTTATAAAATCAAAGAGAATATCGGGCAAGGAGGAATGGGATGTGTCTACCTTGCAGAAGATCTTCGCTTAACGGGCAGATTGTGCGCATTAAAAGCAGTTAATTATGATCGAGACTTATCTGACGAGGTAATAAAACAGACCCGGGAACAATTTAGAAGAGAAGCGAATGTGCTGGCTAGACTTGATCATCCTAACCTGCCAAAAGTTTCTGATTTCTTTTCTGACGACGATAGAGATTACTTGGTGATGGATTATGTTCCAGGGAGAGATCTAAGGGAATTGATGCTTGAAGAAAAGAAAAAAGGAGTTTATTTAACAGAACGAATTGTATTAAACTGGGCAAGTCAAATTTCTGATGCACTCATTTACTTACATAGCCAATCTCCAATTATTCTCCACCGTGATATTAAACCAAGTAATATTAAACTTACACCAAACGGCATTATAAAGTTAGTAGATTTTGGGTTGGTTAAGATTCTGATCTCAGGAGAGAAAACGATAACCGTCGTGCAAGGGCACGGGTCTGCATACTATACTCCGTTGGAACAGTACGGAGGAGATACAGGACACACAGATCCAAGAAGTGATGTTTATTCTTTCGCAGCGACACTTTGCCATCTATTGACGAATAAAGCCCCTTCCGAGGCAAGGCAAAGATTTCTTGAACCAACCAAGGAACTTGACATAAGGGAATTTAATAAAAACATAAGCCCAAGAACTGAAAGGGCAATAAAACTAGCGATGAAGGTTCACCCCGATGAGAGAATTCAGAGCGTTACTGAGTTTAAGGAAGCGCTTCTAGGGGATTGGAATCCAAGCCAAAATCCAAAAGCTGCGCTTCCGGCACCAAGTCTGAAGGATTTCGTCAAAGCTTCAGAAGAGCAAAAGCTCGCCTGGGTGGCTATGCTTCTGTTGGTGATAAGTATTTTTACAACACTAATGAGATAAACTTCAAGAAGAATAAAATCGTTGATAAAGGTAAGCTAACAACCAACCAAACAAAGATCCGATAAATACAGATAGTCCGATGCTCAGGGAGGAAGTATTAGTTGGCATTAGCAGGGACGCACCCGGTAAATCTAGCATCAAATAGTTATAAACAAACAATCCTGAGATAAAAGAAGAAAATCCCCATTTTATTCCCCAGCGGACGATGCCAAGCATTGCGCCTGCCTGATAGGCTATCAGGGAAATCGTGACGATTATAACCAGCGAAATCATCCATAAGTGCCAGGAAGGCGTATCAATTAAGGGCGTGTCTGGCTGAGATGGTTCATCAGTTAAAAGTGGGAGTTCAGTGGGGGTCTGTGTAGGTTCAAGGATGACGGTTGCTGTAGTAGGGATTGTTGCGTTCTCGGTATTATTACCGAGAACATTAATCTCTACTGAGTGAGATTTCGCAAGGGAACTTTCTGCATGGATGGTAATGTTGTGACCGGTTTGAATCAGATAGCTGATTGCAGCTGATCCTTCTGTTGTAGTAACTTGAGGAAGGGATGAGGTTTCGCCTTGGGAAGTGACGAAAAAAGTTAAAGGAGTTCCGTCTGGAACGGGATTGGCATTATGATCAAGGATTATTCCGGCGTGAAGCTCAATGAGATCCCCTACATGATAAATCGGAGATGCTGGAGTTGGAAGGGATGGTTCCAGCGTCGCTGTTAGCCCGGGGTTATCTCCGACATACAATGGAAAAATCCTGGTTGGATCAGGCGAAGTTGCTGATATCAAATCATAATTAATGCCTGGCACTGAGACCGGAAGCTTTCCAGTTATAGATGGGAATTCATTAAATAGAATCCTTGCAGCAACATCAACCGAAGCAGGAAGTTTGTTATACAAACCAAAAAAGGCGGTGATCTTGGAGATGTTGGTGGCATCCAAATAATATGGAGCGCCAAGAGCAAAGACAACTAAGTTTTTATCCCGTAGCAGATCTTGGCGTTCAGCCAGGAGTCTAGTGAGAGCGAGAGAGTAAAGCCGTTCTTCGCGAACGCCAAGTGTTGTAACGATGATCCAGTCTGCATTATAAAGAGTGATGACCATCTCTTCCATTTCATCAGGAAAGTCAAGTAGGGTCGTCAATTCTTTAAATGAATAGGAAGTAATATTTGCGCGAACGAGCTGCCGACCGGAAAACGGACCATAAAGCCTGATAATTGCATCTTCTAGGGATTTTGTCCCTAGAGTAGGCAATTCAGGACAATCTTTGCAGATGGTTGCATGTTCAGTGTCGGAAAGAATTACAACCCGATCAGAAGACGTGGGAGGATTCTGAAGGACAGTAGTAAGTTCTGTGATGGCAGGATTTATTAATGTTGCACTTTGCCTGGCGACGATTTCTGCAACGTCGCCTTTGCCAATGGATGATAAGTTGTTTTGGGACGTAAGAACTGAAGAGATATCAAAATTTGCGTAGATACCAAATTTTAGGGAAAGAATTCTAAGAACAGATTCGTCAACTCTGTTGGCAAAGTCCTGATCCTCATTGTATTTCTGGGCAAAAAAATCTAAAGTGGTAATTATTTCATGAAGGGGAATAGGTTTGTTTTCATCGCCAAAGTTACCAAGATATAAGATGTCATTGCCGGCGATAAAAGCATCAACAGATACCCGTCTGATGTTAAAAGATTCACCTGTGGGATCATATAATTTTTGCAGAGCTTGGCTGCCAAGATTGTCGCTGATGATTAAACCACCCGATTCTCGCCAAGCACCAAAAGGTTCCAGGTTCATTAGAAGCTCAAAGGCTTGTGGGTCTAGGCTAATTGGCCGCGTAGTTGAACGTATATTTCCCTGCAACCCCTGATAACGGATGTGGGAATTGAGAAGAGCGTCGACGGCAGATTCTGGAGAGGCCGCATTACCTGTAACAGAAAAGAAAGGTGCTAAATCTATTTGCTTTAGCTGTTCAAGAGATTTTCTAACAGTTGCAACCTCTTCTTCCGGTAAACGATCTGAGCTCCCTAATCCTGGGAAATATTTTCCGACAACAGCAATTTGATCAAGGCTGCCTTTGTGCAATCCGCGTATATAGGCCTGTCCCAGTTTTCCAACCCAATAAGGATCTCCTCCAAAGGATCGGACACCTAAATCGCTTTGACCAGGAGACGGATCAGAAATAACATCCAGAGAGGGACCAAAAAGCATGTTAATGCCCAAGAATGAAAGTTCCCTTCCGACTTGCTCGCCAACGAGTTCTGCAAGATTCGGGTCCCATGTAGCGCCCAATGACATTTGGCTGGGAATGGGACTTAGTCCAAAGAGAATCTCAGAGTAGTCAGAGCGATTGCCTTCTTGAGAAAGACCGATAAACAAAGGGATATATGCTGGAGGTTGATTTTCAGGCGGAAGCGTATCCTCAATAGATCGATGCGAGTCATCATATTCCAGGAGTTGAAGATTGTTAACCAGCCCCCAGCAATCCTGGGGCATTTTATTTGGGTTTAAAAAATTATCATTGTCGCGATCTAAGATGACGCCGCCAATATGATAATTTGCGATCAGGTCGTAGATGGGCGATGCAGCGCTGGTGTCATTTCCGTTAAATGTAATTAAAAAGAGCTGACCTACTTTTTCTGCAGGAGTAAGAGATGCCAATAAAATTTCTGCCTTGCTGAGAGATGTTTCTAAGGAGCTAGACGCGTGCGGAAAACCAAGAGGAGAAACAGAGGCGAAAAGGATGCTAGATAGCAAAAGGGTAAATAAGCTTTGATGAAGAAACTTGCGTATATTCATAAATTGATTATTTTTTGTTTATTGATTAAGTAAATTATAAAGTAAAAATACGACCATTTGTATTCATAGTCTTGTGGGATTTTCATGAATAATTCGCCTGGCAAGCGCCGGGTCATCTGTAAAGAAACCATCTACTCCGAGATTAAGGGCAGTACGAATATCTCGGGGATGATTCAGCGTGTAAGAAAATACCAATTTTCCCTTAGATTGGAAAGATTTTATCCTTCTTGCGTTGAGATATGAAAAGGGCAGGTGGACAGTTTGGTACTCAAAGGGATGTAAGGAAAAATTTCTGAAAAACTCAATTGACAAAGAACTATGAAGCAGCAATCCCTTTTGTACATCTCGTAGAAGCTTTTCGATTTTAAATAATGCATATGGATTAAAGGACGAAATGAGTATTTGGCCTGCTAGTCCGCTGTTCTCAATAAGTGGAGCAACCATAGCAGGCAGGTCATCAAAAGGGGTAGAGGTGTTTTTTAGTTCAATGTTATAAAAAGTGGATGCACCAAATCTTGAAAATACTTCCTCAAGCGTTGGTATTTTTTCGTCTGGGAAGCCTGGACCGTAGGAATTTCCGGCATTTAATGTTTTGAGGACATCCAAACTATGGTGCCTTACCCAGCCTGAGCTATCTGTGGTTCTATCAAGTGTGGAATCATGCATTACGATTACTGACTTGTCTGAAGATAGCTGCACGTCAAATTCAATAGCATCCGAACCCTGGTCTAGTGCCAGTTGAAAGGCAGAAAAGGTGTTTTCCGGAGCATACTTGCTGGCACCCCGGTGAGCAATTATTACAGGACTGGGAAATAAATCTAACATCAAATCAAAAGGAAATAATATTAAAGATCCACAAAAAATGCGTCAGCTGCCTGATCAATTAATTCGCGAGTCATTTCAGGCTTACAGCCGAGGAATTTTGATATATCAAGGATCTGATTGCAGATCTCTTTGGGGTGCGAACCCCTCAGATTGCGGTTTGGTTTAATGTACCAATTTTTAATAAGATAGGCAAGAATTTCTTCATTGAAGGGAATTTCCGCGGATTCGGCAACTGAAATAAAGATGGATCTATATTCGTCAAAAGAAGGATCACCGACTCGAATTTTATGTCGTAACCGGCGCAAAAAAGCTTCGTCAACGAGATCTTTTGGAGGAAGGTTGGTTGAAAAAACAATCAACTCATTAAATGGAACTTCTACTTTTCGACCGGTATGAAGTGTCAGGTAATCAATCTGATTTTCGAGGGGTATTATCCAGCGGTTTAACAAATCAGTAGGACGTACCTGTTGTCTGCCAAAGTCATCTACGAGTAGTAAACCGCCAGCAGCCTTTACCTGGAAGGGGGCTTCGTAAAATTTAGTGACAGGGTTAAAGACAAGGTCCAGGTCAGTCAAGGTCAATTCACCGCCTACAATAATAAAAGGCCTTTTGATTCGCACCCAACGAGGATCACGGCGCATGCCTGTTTTTAAAGTACCTGTGCCAGCCTCGGACACCGGTTTTTCAGGGATGATCTCATGGTTTACTGAATCGTATAATTTAACGACTTGCCCTTCAATATATAGCGCGTAAGGGATATACATACTCTCACGTAAGATCATTGAGCCGATTGCCCTGGCTATACTTGTTTTTCCGTTTCCAGGAGGTCCATAAATAAATACAGATGTACCGGAGTTGATAGCTGGCCCGACACGATTTATGATGTACTCTGAAAGAGTAAGTTCTGACAGGTACGATCTTAAGGCTCGGGGAGAGACATTGAGCTTGCCTAGACTCTGTCTTCGTATCGCGCTGTTGTAATCAGCAAGGGTGACGGGAGCGGGACCAGCGTATTGACTGCGATCCATAGCTTCCCGGGCGCGGTTAATTCCTGCCTGGGTAATTCCATATTGATAGGAACCTTCACCAAGGCCCATTGTAGAAGCCTTCACTTCTATGAACTTCTCTCTCTTTAATGATTCAGCAATTTTATCTACCAGGGAGGTGTAGGGTAAACAAATTTTTTCGGCCAGTTCATAACCGGTAAGATAGCCCTGGAAATAGAGAATTTTTAAAGCTAAATCTTGCAGCCAGAGTTTAGATAATCCAGTATCACTGATCTGGACAATTGGGGGAGGACCAAATGGTTTTGTGCCTGTGTGTTGAAATTCTGCTTCCTGATTGCCAAATTGTGTTTTGGGAGGATTCATGGGGTAACTCCGGTATGCGGATATATGATTTCAAATACAGTATAATTAGCTAAAATTAACCATCCAAATTATAGCATGCCTTAGGCAAGCTTGGTTAGATAATACCAAAGAGGTAAACATGAAACTATCTGTTATTATCCCAATTTACAACGAAAAGGATACCCTTGAGGAGATAATTTCTAGGGTTCAGGCTACGGGAATACCAGATGAACTTGTTCTAATTGATGATGGGTCAATTGACGGAACTGTAGATATTGTCAAAAAATTTGAAGGAAAGGAAGGATTTAAAGTAAGACTGCTTCAGAAAAACCAGGGTAAAGGCGCAGCTGTACGCAGTGGATTAAATATAGCGACTGGAGATGTTTTATTAATCCAAGATGCAGATCTTGAGTACGATCCCCGAGATTACCCCGCTTTGCTAAAGCCGATTGAGGAAGGTTTAGCAGATGTGGTATATGGATCAAGGTTTTTGGGTGGTTCAAGAAGAGTGACCATGTTCTGGCATATGGTCGCAAATAAATTATTAACACTATTTACAAATATATTATATAACACCATACTAACTGACATGGAGACCGGGTATAAAGTGTTTAAAAGGGAAGTGGTTAAGGATATGCCTCTTCATGCAAAGCGGTTTGAATTCGAACCTGAATTTACAGCAAAAATACTCAAAAGAGATTATCGAATATTTGAAGTTCCAATTACTTTTAATCCAAGGGATTATGAAGAAGGAAAGAAAATTGGACTTAAAGATGCATTTGAAGCTATTTGGGCTTTAATTAAGTATAGATTTGTAGACTGAGGTGAGAATCAAGCGGATTTGAGGTCAAGGATTTTTAGTTGAAAAGTTTCAATGCCTCGGAATTCATTTAGATCGAATTTGTAAACAGCGTCAAATCGGGGGGGCATGGATTCAGCAAGGTGCCCAAGACCGAAACCAATAGCATCCAGGGAGTAGTCTCCGTCGGTGACCATCATTTTAAGATGGGTTTTATCCTGTCCGATTACTTTTATCTTAATGGATGAGAGATTTTTTGTAAGAAATACTGCTTCAGGATTTTGGCAACCTGTAGGTTCAAGATTTTCAAGTTCTGAATACAATTCGGTATTAAGCTGATCAAGGGAGACTTCAGCGTCAACGGTAATTGAGGGCTGGATTTCAAGGCTGGCAAGTTGTTCTTTTGCAAAGGTCATCATCCGCTTATTAAAATCAGCAAGATTGTTGTTGGAAATTGTAAACCCGGCAGCAAGCGAATGGCCTCCATAACGGACCAATAAATCTTTGCATTGATCGAGGGCGGAGATGATATTAAATTCAGGGATACTACGACAAGAGGCAGTTGTAAGTTCGGGGCCGATATTCCCAACAATTGAGGGTAAGTAGTATTTTCTTGTTAGAGATCCTGCTGCGATTCCTGCAACTCCTAGATGAAAATCTGGATCTAAAGCAATGAGAATAGAAGGGAGCTGATCGTCCATAGTAGCCAGGATATCTGCCTGCTTTTCGAGCTTTTTGCTGAGCTTTTTTCTTTTAAAATTTTGGATTTCTAAAATTTGTGCAAGTTTTCCGCATTTTGCTAAATCTGAAGAAAGAAGCAAATCGAGAGGAATATCAGCAGAACCTAGTCGACCAGAAGCATTCAAGCGGGGTCCTATTTGGAAGCTTATATCAGAAGAGCGAATATTTTTTGAAACTAAATTGGCTGCACCGAGGAGTGAGGAAATTCCCTGGCGGCGGGAGGTGTTGAGAGACCCAAGTCCCTTGCGAACAAGGTATCTATTCTCGCCAATTAGAGGTACAACATCGGCAATTGAACCAATAGCAACCAAATCAAGATAATCCGCAGGAACAATTTCAGGAAAAAGATTACTAAGAGCGGAAATTAATTTATAGGCGACACCGACGCCAGCAAGATTTTTACCAGGATAGGAGTCGGACGGTAGTTTGGGGTTCAGGATAGCCGCTGCGAGAGGAAGGGTATCTTCCGGTGTGTGATGATCAGTAATAATCACCTTCATTCCTAATGAGTTAGCGTATTTAACCTCTTCTACTGATCGAATGCCATTATCAACAGTAATGACTAATTTAACTCCCCGGTCAAACAAAGAGGACAAAGCTGGTTTGTTAAGTCCATAACCTTCAGTGAGCCTGTCGGGAATGTAAGGGAAAACTTTATCGGTTATCTTCAATAAGGCCAACACCAATAATGCAGTACTAGTAATTCCATCAGCATCATAATCTCCGAAAACAGCGATAGACTCGCGATTTTGGATGGAATCCTGGATTATTTTAATGGCATTTTCTGTGTGAAGAAGTTGTTGTGAAAAGTACCAATCCGGCTCTTTCGGCAGAAGGAAGGTTTTGGCATCTTCCTCTGTGAAAAAATTGCGCTGAAATAATACAGAGCGGAAAGCAGATGAAAAACTTGCAAGTTCACGATCGATATTGATTGGTATTGGTTTGGGTTCAATCCAATCAAAAAGAGGTAGGGTCATCTAGGATAATTCCCGGTCTGGAGATGGTTGATAACAGGGCAATAAAATTACGGCAGATTAACTAGCTGCGATTTCACGAGATAATACTAAGGCCCCCATTAATCCGGAATCGTCGCCAAGCGCAGCTGGCAGTATTTGTAATTCGTCAAGATAAACATCTGAGATAACAGATTCGGAGACAGATTTTCGGATAGGGTCAAAAAGAAGATCCCCGGCCATTGAAACACCACCGCCAATGATTATTAAGGAGGTATTAAAAATATGGAGAAGATCTGCTATTGACAGGCCAATATACTTGCCAGCGCGTTCGTAAGCAGCGATGGCAAGTTCGTGACCTGTTTCTGCAGCGTCGCTGATATGTTTTGCTGTAAGTTCTCCTTCTGGAAAATGGTCAAGAAGGTCATCGTCTTCCAATCGAGATTTTACCCAGCGCACGATCGAAGGACCAGAAGCGATGGCTTCCAGGTGTCCTTCTTTTCCGCAGGAGCAGGTTGGGCCTTGTGGAATAACAGACATGTGCCCAACTTCCCCCGCAAAACCTGCATTGCCGGTTAAAAGTTTATTGTCAATGATGATGCCGCCTCCAATTCCCGTGCTGATTGTGAGATAAATTAAATTGCTGTATCCTTGGCCTGCTCCAAATGACCACTCGCCATAAGCAGCTAAATTAGCGTCGTTGTTAATTGCCGAGGGTAGGTCAAAAGTTGAATGAAGAAATTCTTGAAGAGGAAAATAGCGCCACTCAGGAATATTTGGAGGTTCAACTACTATGCCGTTCAGCGGGTCAAGGGGACCGGGGCACGCTGCAGCTATTGATTTAACATCGTAGTCTTCAGGCCAAACAGACTCGATCAGGTTGATGAGCCTGTCTTCTATAGGCATTCCCTCAGACCTGGTAGGAATTTGGTTGTAGTGAATTGGCTCATTACTTTTTGTAGTATAGGACCCAGCCCTCATTCGGGAAGCTCCTATGTCAACAGCAATAGTGGAGTTCATAATTAAAAGTATAGCACAGGAGAATACTATTTGATGGAAAAAGACAAATATACTTAATTTGTAATTTAATACATGTAAAATGTGAATAAGTAACTTGAATATCAGTGTTGACGGATTCCTTTTCGCTTGCTATGATTCAAGCGCTGGAATAGAACATGAACAAAAAATTATGGATAAATTAAAAGAAAAGATAACAGGATTGCTAAGATGGCTTCAGCCAGGATTGGGCATAAAGCGATGGATTCTAGCAATATTGTTGGGAACAACAATAATAGCGCTAGGGTTGGCTGTATTTATTATTGATTTATACAGGAGAACCCCTGATACATGGTGGCTGCCTTTAATTTCCTTTGCATCACTGAGGGATTTGCCGAGATTGGTGCGGGTAATAGTATTTGAAGCGCTGGGTATGGGAATTATTATTTGGGGGATAATCGGGTTAAATAAATCACTACTGGGCCCATTTTTAAGACCCGGACATAAAATAGTTGACAGATTAGAAAAACATCAAAGCCGGAAACATGGACCAAAAATTGTTGCAATTGGAGGAGGTCATGGATTAGCGACTTTACTGCGAGGTTTGAAAACGGTCTCCCATAATATATACGCTGTTGTAACTGTTGCTGATGATGGCGGTTCATCAGGAAGATTAAGGGAAAGTCTGGGGATATTGCCTCCTGGAGATGTGAGAAATTGTTTGGCAGCACTTTCTGACGATGAGGATTTATTGGCTCAATTATTTCAGTACAGATTCGCCAATGACGATAAAAGTTTAAAAGGACATTCATTCGGTAATTTATTTATAAGTTCAATGGCAGAGGTAACTGGAAGTTTTGAGCAGGCAATTGCCGAATCGGGAAGAGTTCTAGCTGTATCAGGAAGAGTCCTTCCGGCTACCCTTGAAAACGTACAGTTGGTAGCTGATATCCTGGAACCTGAGAGCAAAAAGATTATCCGGGTGGTAGGGGAAAGCAAAGTGACTGAGACTGAGGGAATCATCCGGCGAGTAATGCTCGAACCAAATAACCCCGCTGCTTATCCTGAAGTAATTCAATCTGTGCTATCGGCCGATCTAATCGTGATTGGTCCAGGGAGTTTATATACTAGCATTTTACCCAATTTGCTTGTCAGGGATATCACTTCAGCAATAAGAGCAAGTCAGGCTTTAAAGATATTTGTCTGCAATGTGGCTACCCAGGTGGGGGAGACCGAAGGATTCTCTTGCGGTGATCACTTACGAGTTATTGAAGATCATGTCGGTAGCAATATATTTGATATTGTCGTGGCGAATAATATAAAACCAGGTGAATTTCATCAGAACGTTGAAGGAGTAGAAACGGAAGATGAATTAAGTATGAAATACAATGTTTACACGTCAGATTTAATTGACATTGAACATCCCTGGAGGCATGAACCAGATAAAATAACCCAAGTATTAATGGATCTTCTAAGAGAGAGGACAGGCCCATTAACAATGTAATATTTGAAAGGAAAATGAATGTGAAGTATAATGTGAAAATTGGCACAATTATCGGAGGAAATGAATGAAAACAAAAATCGGGATTAATGGATTTGGAAGAATTGGCCGGCAAGTATTAAAAGCTATCAAAAAATATCATGGCGATCAATTTGACGTAGTGGCTATTAATGATTTATATGCTCCTGAAGATAATGCGAGATTGTTTAAATACGATTCGAATTACGGAGTTTATCAGGGAAGTGTAGAAGTAAAAGATGGAAATCTAGTTGTCGACGGAGATGTTATTCAGGTTCTTGCTGAGAGAGACCCTGGAAAACTTCCCTGGAAAAAACTTGGTGTAGACATAGTAATTGAATCAACAGGAGTGTTCAAAGACACCAGTAAATCTCCAGGACCTCAATCTCATATTGAAGCTGGCGCACAAAAGGTAATAATATCCGCTCCAGCTAAGGGTGAGGATTTAACTGTTGTTATTGGCGTTAACGATGAGTTATACGATACAGAAATTCACCACATTATATCTAACGCTTCTTGCACTACAAACTGCCTGGCGCCTCCAGTCAAAGTATTGCACGATAAATTTGGAATTGTGAAAGGATTGATGACTACAATTCACTCATACACAACTACCCAAAGAATATTGGACCTGGCGCATAGTGATCCCAGGAGGGCAAGAGCTGCTGCCCTGAATATAATCCCTGCCACAACCGGCGCTGCTACGGCTCTGTCAAAAGTTATCCCCGAAATGAAAGGGAAATTCGATGGGTTTGCATTACGGGTACCGACTCCAACTGTATCTATTGTAGATATGGTGATAGAACTTGAAAAAGAAGTTAGCATAGATGAGGTTAACAGTGTTCTAAAAGAGGCATCTGAGGGTTCACTTAAAGGTATTATGGGGTATACCGAAGAACTTCTGGTATCAATGGATTACAAGGGGAATCCATTGTCTTCAATTATTGATTCTGATCTTACAAAAGTTCTAGGTGGGAACATGGTAAAAGTAGTTTCTTGGTACGACAACGAATGGGGTTATTCCTCGAGAACGGTTGACATGGCGGCATTAATTGCAAAAACTCTGTAAAACATAATATAAAAAACGCCCCTTGGTGTATTCGAGGGGCGTTTTTAATTTGAGAGAGAATTATGTTTCAAAAGAAAACAATAAAAGATATTGATCTAAATGAAAAAAAAGTATTTGTGAGAGTAGATTTTAATGTGCCATTGAAAAACGGAAAAGTTGTGGATGATACCAGGATAAAGGCTGCGATTCCAACAATTCAATATTTGTTGAATTGTAATGCTGCTGTAATACTGGCGTCCCATCTTGGTCGACCTGGCGGAGAACCAAAAGAGGAGTTTTCATTAAAACCGGTTGCAGATTATTTTGAACATTTGATAGATGCAAGAGTGTTATTTGTTAACGATTGCATGGGTGCAATGGTTGAAGAGGCTGCCAAAAATCTGCAAAATGGAGAAATCTTAATCTTAGAAAACACACGTTTCCATCCGGAAGAAGAGGCGAATGATCCTCTAATGGGAGCGAAATTAGCTAGCTTAGCCGATGTGTTTGTGAACGACGCCTTTGGAACTGCACATCGAGCACATGCTTCCAATGTAGGTATTGCGAAACACATACCAGCGGTTTCGGGGTTACTTCTCGAAAGGGAAATTAATTACCTGGGAAACACAATTTCTGATCCAGAAAAACCATTTATTGCAATCCTTGGCGGAGCAAAAGTAAGTGGGAAGATTAACGTAATAGATAATCTAGCCGGAAAAGTAGACTATTTCCTTATTGGTGGAGGAATGGCTAATACTTTCTTTGCTGCGCAAGGTTACAAAATGGGCGATTCGCTAGTTGAAGAAGAATCTTTGGGAATAGCAAAAGAAATTTTGAAAGGAACCGGAAAAAAATTATTACTACCGATAGATGTCGTAATTTCAGACGAGTTCAGCGCATCGGCGAATAACAAAACAATCCCGATTGGTGATATTCCTGAAAGTTGGAGCATCATGGATTTGGGACCATTGTCGCTGAATAAATTCGGGAAGATTATCAGAGACAGTAAAACAATTGTCTGGAATGGGCCTATGGGAGTATTTGAATTTCCGGCATTCGCGAAGGGAACATTTTCTATGGCAAAAATTGTCGCAGAAAGCAATGCTGTGACAATCGTGGGGGGAGGGGATTCTGCAGCAGCTTTAAAAGAATCTGGATTAAGCGACAAAATTACCCACATCTCTACCGGCGGAGGAGCCTCTCTGAAAATGCTGGAAGGATCTCTTCTTCCTGGATTGGAAGCGCTTAACGATAAATGAAAATTGCAGCTGCATTTATTTTGAGAGATTGATGGAATCAGATTAAACGAAATTTAGAATTGTATTAAAAACTCTCGTTTTCGACAACAAACCCATAAAAAAATCAAAAGTTAGTGAGCAGTTGATTTTAACTGGCCGATTTGCGTTTAAGGCGGAATAAACGGTGATCAAGAGCTGCCCTGAGACTATCTGACTGGATGGATGAGGGAGTGACAGACAGAGAGTCTACGGCAGATAAAGTCCAATGAATAGCTTCTTGATAGTCATTTAGTTTATGTTCGTAATACATCGCCAACTCAATATGAGCTTGAAGCACATCATGAGACGCAATTGTTTCCCAAAGCGGTACTGCCTGCAAAAAATCGCCTTCTTTTTTATACAAAGATGCGAGTTTTGACATGGCTGTAATGTGTAAATTATCTGGTAGATCAATATTATTTACAGCGTGAAACAAAACGGATTGTGCAGACTGGGTACGGCCATGCTGGGAAAGATAAACTCCAATTGAAACTAGGTCATCAAATGATTGGTATTCCGCAGTAAGGGGAAATGAAAGACGGTTTGTAATGTAATTCAAGAGGGTTATCAGGGAAATTACGTCTACCTCGTTATGATAAAAAACTGAGGAAAGAGGCGTTGGGTCGCCATTTTGAAGATAATCAAAATAATGCGAAGCAACTTTCCATCCGGGGACATCAAGCGAGGACCTTGTTACTCCGAGCAAATGATGTTCAATATCTCCCAGGGAGCAAGAAGAAAGGTGGGATTTCCAGAGCCGGCGAGCAATGTGAAGAAGATCTATGTGGAAAACATCAGCAAATGGAGGCGGCCATCCGTGGAATTTGTACCTGGTTTTCAGCCTGGGTAAATCAAAGGATTTACCGTTATAGGAAATTATCACTTTTGCGGACGAGCAAAAATCTTCCAGAGCGGCTAGCTGCGCAAGCTCATTTGCAGGGTCATGGAGAAAGAATTGCGCAAAATTAAAACCTTCATTTGTAAATTTTGCTGCCCCGATCAAGAAAACGTAGGCACCGGCGCCTCCTGATAAACCAGTGGTTTCTGTATCGATAAATAGAAACTGGTCAAATGGAATCGATGAGATCCCTGAAAGAGATGGAATTTCGTCAAAAATTTCAAGGTTTAAAACCTGAAAAAGCCTTAGGTCGCCATGAATAAAGTCCGGGGGGAAGGTTTTTCTGATAACAAAACAGTCACCTTTGGATGTGCTTTCCCAGCAGCCGTCTAATTCAACTGTAAGGCTAAGCGTGGGATCGGACTTGACAGGAGCGCTGATTTTATCGGCGCCAATTTGAACGCCCAAAGACTTTAACTTTTCAGTTAGTGAAGTCATGGTGCAATTTTACTATAGGGATAAGAGAAAATTTACTTCTGAAGCAAAGCCGTCTTCATTCTTTCCAGCCCGGTGCAAAGTCTTTCTTTTGGACAGCCAAAATTGAGTCTAACGAAGGAGCTGTATTTCTCGCCAAACCAGAGGCCTTCGTTTAGAGCCACGCGGGCCTGATCGATAAAAAACTTAGAAGGATTTTCAAGTCCTGTCTCTTTGCAATCAAGCCAACCCAGATAGGTGCTTTCGGGTTTGCTCATTTGCACGCCTGGAAGCTCGGCTTGAACAAAATCAAACAGCAGGTTGCGATTAGCCTCCAAGTAGGATAAAAGCTCATCAAGCCAATCCGCTCCGTTTTCGAAGGCTGCGCGCAAAGCAATTTCTCCTAGAAGATTTACCCCACCCACAGACCTATTCATAGTTTGGACAAATTGATCTCTAAGTAAGGGATTGGTAATTACAGCGGCTGATGTTTTCAGGCCAGCGATATTGAAAGTTTTACTAGCTGACAGCAAAGTTATTGTAATAGCGGAAATATCTTTGGAAAGCGAAGCGATGGGGATGTGTTTCGTTTCTGTGAAGACCAGATCGCTGTGAATTTCATCTGAGCAAATTATTACATTGTGCTTGAGGCAAGCTTCGGCCATGCCTTTAAGTTCCAATTTTGAGAAGGTTCTACCTGTGGGATTTTGTGGATTGCATAACATGAAAATCCTGGTTTCAGGGGTTAAAGAAGATTGGAAATAATCTTTGTTAACTTTATAAGAACCATTAGAGTTTTGCGATAAAGGGGAGATTATTAAATTTGTGTTTGAGTTATTAGCTACATGGAAAAAAGGGTGGTAAGCGGGGGTTTGAATCAATAAGGAATCCCCGGGATTTGAATAAGCTTTTGCAGTGACGTTAAATCCTTGGACGACGCCAGGGATGAGAATAATATCATCGGTATTTATCTTCCAGTTGTGACGTTTGAGGAGCCATTGCTGAATTGCCTGCTTGGTTGTATCCTGAATTATTGGGTAACCGAATATTCCGTGATTGATCCTCTCTTGGAGAGAGGAAACTACTGCAGGAGGCGAGAGAAAGTCAGTATCTGCAACCCAGAGAGGCAAAATATCATCCTCGTACAAATTCCATTTGATACTATCGGATTCGCGCCTGTTAATTAGCTGATCAAAATTATATTTCATAACAAGTATTCTTTTTTGGCATGTTTATAATAATAACGATAAGATGATATTTCGTGAAGAAGAAGATTAAATTTATAGTCAATTGCAGCGAATCCTGGAAGGGGAGAGCCTCCGCCTGAAATAATTTGATTAGATTTCAGATGGGAAAGATCATGATCTCCATGTTCATGGAGCCAGGTTATACCCAGTTCGATAAGCGCTGGAGTTTGCCCAATGCTTTGGGCAAAGAGAACAGGATCGTATGGTTTTCCGGTATCTCTTAGATGTTTAAGAAGCCCCAATATGGCTTGCAAAACTGATCTGTTGGTTTGGGGCATTGGATCTTCCGCAAAGAGAAAGACTGATTTGGGAGAAACAGAATCTAAAACATTTTTCAGGACTGAGGGGCTCGGTGGGGTTGTCCAGATAATTAGAGTTGGAGATTTAACGAGATCTTCCCTCGGTAGGCAATTTATACCTGATGGAGTATTGCATTCCGCCCAGATAATTGATGATGGATTTTCGATTACCAGTCGACCTAATTCAGTAAGAGGATCGGTTTGTTTTCGGAAATCAAGTATTTTGATTTCCTTTGAATCCTTAAGGAGAATTGGAGTGTCTTTAGAATTACGAAAGTGCTGGAGGGTTAACTGGGGCTGGGATTTGCGATTGTAATTTGAAAGAACTAATGAGTAAGCAATATCGAAAACACTTTCAGGAAGATCAATGCCGACGCTGTTCCACCACAGGACATCTTGCTTGGTTCCGGCACTGTCTTCTAAGGTTAATTTCCTGTGATTCCGGTCTTTGCCAATGATTTTGTCAGTTATGAGTTTAACTCCGCGAGAAGCAAACAATAATTTGGGATTACCTGAGCCAAAGGGAGAAAGCCGGTGGAAATCATTAATAAAATCAATGGATATTGATTGAAAAGGAAGCAATGTGTCAATTTGTACTTGTGGAGAAGGGAGAGATTCGCCAACGATACCCTTGAAATTATGAGCAATTGTTCTTCGAAATTCTGACACTCTATCGGAATGGAGTTTGACGCCTGCAGCCATGGGATGTCCACCGTGGTTAATTAGAATGTCGCTGGCGCTAGCGATCAGGTCTGAAATTGGCACACCGGGTATAGAGCGCGCGGAACCGCGGGCGTTGTCTCCTTCTTCAGTAAGCATGATTACAGGTTTATGGAAACGATCAACCAGGCGGCTGGCAACAATGCCTATCACTCCAGGATTCCAGTTTGGAGGGCCCAGAAGTACGAGAATTGGATAATCCTCAACGAGGTCAGGATTGGTTTCTACTTTAGCAATAGCATCTTGAAAGATAACTTCTGTAAGCTCGCGTCTTTTGAGATTGAGATTTTCAAGTTCTGCAGCCAGGTTTGCTGCATGAGATTGGTCGTTGGTGGTGAAAAAATCAACACATGAGTTTGCGTCAGCAAGACGGCCGAGAGCATTCAACCGGGGACCGATGACGAAACCGATTTGATCTTCACTTATAGAAGCTCCATCCAGCTTTGCGTTAATGTAGAGCTGCCGTAACCCCAATCTGGATGTATTGCGAAGGATTGGTAAGCCGCGCTGGAGAAGATAACGAGTATCACCGTAAAGAGGGGCAACATCAGCGACTATACCAAGAGCGACAAGATCTAATAGATGGTCAACATTTTTGCCGTAAAGATTATAAAGGTGCTCGATAAGCTTAAACGCTACTCCAACTCCTGGAAGGGTTGATAAAGGATGTTCAGAAGGAAGCATATTAGGATTGATTATTGCATATGCATTTGGTAGAACCTGGGGAAGTTGGTGGTGGTCAGTGATTATGACGTCGATGCCTTGGTTTCGAGCATGCTCAATTGGTTCAAAAGCATCAATGCCTGTGTCACAGGTCAAGATTAATGAAGGTCGGAAAATTTCAATTTGAGAAGATAAAGAAGAAGTAGACATGCCATGCGATTCTCTTGCGCGATTAGGGATGTAGTGGTGAACATCCCCCCCCAAATCGCGGAGAGCAGACACAAGAAGAGAAGTAGATGTTTGTCCATCAACATCAAAATCTCCCCAAACCAGGATTATTTCATTTAGGGAGAGGGCAGATTCGAGACGTTCCGCGGCAAGTTTTAGGCCTGGCAGTTGGGCAGCTGGAGTGGGTTGGAAAAAATCAGGGTCAAGAAACCCTTGGGCTGATTTAGTTGAGGTTAATCCACGGCGGAACAAGGCCTGGGAGACGACTGAGGAATAACCCAATGTAGACTGAAAGCTAGAAGGAATATCAAGTAATTCAGGGAAAACCCATGTAATTGCAGAATTGCGCATAGGCATTATATCATACCTTGTTAATTAATATTCTATTTCACTAACCTGGTCAATATCAAATTGAACATTCTTTAGATCCTCGTGTTCAATTGATGGTGATTTTTCAAATGATCCTGCTGAAGTGCCTCGATTGCAAAGGGATCTAAAAACACAATATTGACAAACAGCGTTATCGTCAGTTAATTGAAATTCGACATCTTCGGAAATATAGGTATTAATTTTACCTATAATTTGTTCTAAATCAATCTTGACTTCAGCGTTCTTGTCTTTTGAATAGGGGAAGATTTCTTTGTGTTCTGAAGCTAGTGGATACCAATAATGCATCTCAATACAAGCAGGAGATATGGGAGTTTCAGGAAATAAATCATTTACTGTCTGACTAAAAATGTAGGGATACAAATGAGTTTGAAGCTTTTTGTCTAATGTTGAGCGGGAAGGTTTCTTTGAGGCAGTTTTCCAATCGATTATTAAATATTTCTCTGAATTGATTTCAACTACAAGATCGTATTTCGCAATAAGTTTGTGAGTGAGGAGCGAAATACTAAGCAGGGGTTCAGGGAAAAAACGATATTTGAGCAACGATTTACCATACGGTAAGAATTTATCCCACATAGCCTGCAAATCAGGGTCGGATAAAGAATTTTCAATCAAAACAGGATCAATTCCTGAAAAGAATTGCTGGCAAATCAAATGGAATCTATTGCCAAGCAATGTTGATATTTCAAATTTGCCAATGGGTTCTGAATAAGCTGCGGGCAGAGATAAGCCTTCAATAACTTTTAATTGGAAACGACGCGGACAATCCAAAAAGTCCTGCAAGTTGCTCTGATTTAGCTGTAAGGATTGATTAGGTTTTGACATGCGTTATCCTGGACCTGAAGAAGATGGATCTGGTTTATTTTTGAGATAGTCAGATAAAGCTTGAAAAGGCACAGAGGGAGTAGTTTTTCCCGATCGCCCATTATTCCAGGTAATAACCAACTCCTCTCTTGCTCTAGTAATCGATACGTAAAACAATCTTAAGCGTTCTCGAGCATAATCCAATCTTGATTGTTTCGTCCCTTCGCTTTCAATATATTTAGCAGAAGATTCGTCTACTAAAGAAGTTAGTTGTGCCAACGCTTCGGCTGGCAAATTCAAATGATCGCGGATAAACCAACGTTCAGATATAAAAATATCATCAGGGAGATTTGAAGGAAAATTGTAATTATTTGCTGATATTAAATAAACCCTGTCCCATTCAAGCCCCTTGGATTTATGAGCTGTAGTTATGACTACTTTTCCTTTATGATCATCGGGATTAAATTGGTTCTCCTCGCTGATCGAGAAGAAGCGTCTTTCATTTCTGGCCAAAGACTTGAGTTCATCCAGTAACGCTGGTAATTCCCAGTCGGGATGTTGAGTGGCAAGCTGTTTTTGAAAAGCAGCTATTTTATGAGAAATAGAAAGCTCTTCTGAAGTATGAAAAAGGTCTCCTGAAAGGGTAAGGATAAGCTGATCAATGGGAAGAAGAGCTGCCTTGTGCCATTTGATAATGATATCCTTGAAATCAAATAGGGTTGAAAGCAAATCAGGATCTCCGGAATCTAATGTAGCCATCCAATCCTCAGAGGGACTTGGAGAAAGGAAAAGCTCAGGTTTTTGTATTGTATTTAATAATTCTGAAACAGATTCAACCTTGGACCAAGCATCCGAATTAGATTGCAAGTCCCTTTTCCAAACCCGATAAACAGCAGATAACTTCTTGGAAGAACTTGGATCAATCAAATAGGACAGGATAATTACCAGGGATCCGGTAGTTTTTCTGGTAGAGAGGGTAGTATTTAAATACTCAACGGGCTCAATTTTATGTTTATTCCTCAAATATGAAGCAATTTTTTTACCCCTATCATTCCGGGGAGAAAGAACTGCGACTGTCTGCTGGGGATGATTTTTCAACCAGGAGGAAACGGAATCTGCAATTACCTGGATTTCTTTTTCGGGTGTAAGCTCCTTATCAAAGAAGTGAATCTGACCTGACTGATACTTGGGATTTGGCTGCAGGTCATCAGGTGGCGTTGGAACAATTTTGTTAGGATAAAGAGCATCGCAGATCAGAGATTGGGGGTGATATTTGTTTGTCCAATCAACGAGGTAGTTTGCAAGGTCAATGATTGCTTCAGTACTTCGACCTGAATTGGGGAGAACGTGATTCTGGTCAGAAATCTCAATAAATTTCAGAAGCAATTTTGGATCTGCGGTTGTGAAAGATTCATAGATAGCCTGATTCGGATCACCAACCCGGACCCAATTTTGAGAATCTTTGGGGCCGGCAAGCAAAGATAATATTCTTTGCTGCATTAAGCTGCTGTCTTGGGCTTCGTCCTCAAGGATAAACGGCCAATTCGACTGGAGACGATTAAGCAGCGACAAATCTAATTTCAGAATATTATAAGCATGATTAATGAGATCGTCAAAATCAACAGCACCTCTGTATTCGAGATTTCGCTGGTAAACTTTGTAAATTTCTAAACCCATTTCAGCTAAATGCAAATTATTTTTTGTGGATTTAATTTGGAGAAGTAAAGAATCGGGCGACAGTTGATGATTCTTGGCTGTGCGAATAAATTGATTTGCTATTTGCAATAATAAATCAGGGATTTGTTTTTTATATAATGACGTTTTTTTCTTTTCGTTGAGGTCGGGAATCAGATACGGATCTATTCCACCGGGATATTTCCTCAACCAATCATAAACCGCGTCAACTCTGATTCGATCCGCTTCCCTTTCGTCAATTATCTGAAATTTAGAATCAAGGCCAACAAGATCTGGTCGTTCTTTAACGATATCGTGGGCAAGTCCATGAAGGGTACGGACTCGATATCCCAGAGAAGGAAGGAGACCCATGTCCTGCAAAAATGAACTAATTCTAAGAGAAAAATTGTCAACAGCTGAGTTGACCAGAGTAACAATAAGGACTTCCTGGTCGGCGGACAATAAACCACTATTGATTAATTCAGCCGCGAGTAAGGACAATGTCCAGGTTTTACCACTGCCGGGTACAGCTGAGACACCCATAGTCCCACCGCGATAAGCGAGAATTTTCTTTTGAGCAGGGCGAGGAGAATAGTAATTAGTCATCTGTCATGCCTGATCTTGCTCAGACGAGCGAATTAAAATTTGGATCTTGTTGAGGGATTTAATCAACAATCCTTTTTGTTCAAACCCGCGTTCATCTGTATTAGTCAAACAAAAAAATATGCCTTTTCTGCAGCGGCGGATAAGGCCAGATGATAATCGATTTAGGCTTTCATGATTAAGGGCAAATTCTTCAGTATCTCTCCAGGGCAGTCCGATTTCCCAATCTCTGTTGAGGACATGAGGGTTGGTAAGGGGCTGAAAAATTCTTTCGTACCATCCGCGGGATCCGACGTCTAGCCAAAATTGGTAATCAGCGGGTGTGTTGCTGAGCAAAAAAGTATACGCGGGAGTTAGATACACTGATTTTTTAGGTCTATGAGACCAGGATCTGGGGTGCTGGTTTGCAAGTACGCCGGCTTTAACCATGCGGTAATATTCAGATCCAAGTTGAAGGTTGGAAAAGCCAAGGACTTCTCCTGCTGAAAGACGGAATTTACGGATTGAATCAATAGTTTGTTCAGAAATTTGACCCTTATCAAAATCATTATGAAATCCATATCCAGGTTGAGATAAAAGCTCACCAAATATTCTGATCTGAAAGTGATCTAGAGGTTGAGGAGGTTGGTTACTGTAATCACGCAGCCAGTTTACAAGAGATTGGTAGCGGTTGCCGGCAGAAAAGGTGATGCGCTCCTGAAGCCCAGAGGGAAAATTTTCAAAATCAGCTAAACGGCCTTCTTTGCTGAATGTTTGAAAGCAATGTTTTGCTAATAAGTAAGATCTCGTAAGATCAAAGTTTTCCATAAATTGCATAAAAGCAAAGGCAAGTTCATGTATTGTGGGTTGAATTTCCCAATCGGGATGCGCCAATGCAGAGAGAGTAAGCAAGCAGTGCGCAACTGGTTCATCACGCAGTGCGCGGGAAGGTCGATGAGAAGTTGATTCTATCTGTTGTTTAGCCAGTTCTGATGATAACAAAAATCTCAATGAATCGCTAAGGAAAGGAGCCAGAACAACAATTTCATCCGGGGAAGTGCCGTCTTCTATGAGTTCCTTGATCTTGCTTGCAACCCAGGTGACCATCTGGGGATAGTAAGGATGGAAGTTTACTGAGACCGCATCTGCGAGTTCCGGTTCCAAATTTTCAATTATAAGTGGTTTAGATTCCAGGGAGGAAGACAAGAAAGAGTTGAATTGAGATAGAGACGGAGACATAGTATAAGATTGAGTCAATTCTATTTTGTTGGTGCAGAAATCTGCCAGTTTCATTCCTCCGGAAGGAGATGCTCCTAGAAAATTCCTGTAACCGGCAGAGAGGTCGTAGATTATCAAAGAAGAGTCAAGGGAGGGCAGCATATCCTTGATGAAATCGTGAGCAACAGGAACGTCTTCTTCTACATTGTCATAGATCAAGTGTTTGAACTGTTTTTTGAAATGCTCTTTTATCTTCTGGTGGGGGATAAGATAATTGACGTACAGTTCTATCTGTAAGGAATAATCCAATAAATTGTGTTGATAGCAATACTCCCTGAAAAGCGCTGCAGCATTTTGTGCGTCTTGGAAAATGCCTAGCTGGGCCGGATCTCCAATCCATGATGATTGAAGACGTTCTGAGATTTCAGTATGCGGAAATCCGTGAATAGCTGCTTTGTTGAGGTTATCTAAAATTTGACTAAAAAGACGGTTTCGCTGGATGGTAACGGATGAAAAATAGCCCCCATCAACAACCAGCGGAGTGATTAATTGGGACATGAAGTACAAGGTAGATTCGAGGGTGAGGAAAGTTGGGAGCTTATCTGGATCAAATAGCCCTGTTTCGGATGATATCAGCGGCCAATAAAGTTCGATAGTCCTCCGTGCAAGCCCACCGAAAGTGGCTATAACAGGTAAACTGCCTCCTTGAAACGCGATAGAGTTGATGGAGTCCTGGTATAGCGAAGAAAGAGTTCTTTGCGGAAAAAGTAGCAATATCTTGTTCCCCGGAATACCGTTTTCAACCAGGAAGTTCAAACGCGCTACTCCCGCGGTGGATTTTCCTGTACCGGCAGGACCGGAGAGAAATAATGAACTACCAGGGTCTGATTCAATTATCTTGATTTGATTTCTAGATAAATTCATAATCTATTCTAAAGCAGAACCTGGGTATTTGGAGATCTCAGTATTGAACAAGTCCAGATTGCAGGCAGACAATTTTAATGAAAGAACCATAAAATTCTTCAGTTCACGAATTTCCAAAGCGAGACCCTGTTTGCCGTGTGTTGATGGATCGCTGTTTGCTTGGCTATTGATATAAAGAATTCCAAGAGTTAAATCAAGTAGAAACTCAAAGGACTCTTGATTGAACCACGTAATTCCTTCGTGGTCATGAATTTCTAAAAAAGCTAGGATATCCTGGTTAGAAAACCAGATTGATGTTATATCGCTGGGAGATAAGGCAATATTAGTTAAACGGGATGAGAGAGAAGTAATTATTTTTGAGTTTGATATAAATGAAGTATGCTCTGAAGGCGCAAATACGAAATTTGTATAAGGTTGAGTTGAAGAGAGACGAAAAATGTCCAGGAGCAATGATCGGGGAATAAGTTCAATAAGTTCAGAAAAGATTACCCAGAACAGGAGAGTATACAGGACATGGTTGCCCTCATTATTCTTAATGACTTTGTATTCATAACAATTGTTAAGCGACGTTAGTTTTGAAGAAATCAGTTCTTGATAATCTGTTGGGAAGTCACTTGCTTCTGGGTGAAGCCGGGCGAGAATAGAAGCGAAAGAGGACAGGCTTTGCGAAAAACGATCTTCTAAATCAAGCGGATCTTCGCCACTCCGTTCATTGTTTTGAGCGACAGAAGACGAAATGGTTGGTAAATACCCTGATATACAAATTGAAACCAGTTCGTCCAGTGCCTTTAGAAGAGGCGAAAGTCTGGTTTCAAGAAGCTTTTCCTGGAGATCAGGGGAACCATTACCTTGAAGAGATGAGTTAAGGAGAGAGAAATCGCCACTCGGGTCAGCAACTTCCTTAAAATCAATGAAAACTTGATATTGATATGCGCCTAAATCAATCCTTAACCCATTTTTGCGGAAGTCAGCAGATGAGCGGATATACTCCAAGCCAGAGATGTGCTCACGAAACAAAATAAAGCTGGCATCTGAATTTAGTAATCCTAAGTTTTCCGACAACGATCTGGATTCGCCATTAATTTCCGTTGAGCGGGAAATAACTCCGTGAGTTGAGGACCACTTATTGTGATAGAGAATTAATGCCGATTCTCCACGTGCTTGGTTGGAGTGAGCAAAAACATCCTGATTTACTGTGCCGTTATCTAATACGAAATCGTACAAAACAAAATTTTCCGCTTCTGCAAACAAGTACCTTTTGTGGAGTAGAGGAAAAACTTCATGGCGGTGGCGGTCAATAAGGTTTTGATTGGGCTGCTCGTTGTAATACGCTCGTTGGTACTCCATGCCATATTTTTCTGAATAGCCTTCAATTTGACCGTGGCCAAACATAGGCAAGCCGGGGAGAGTAGCCATCATAATGCATACACCAAAATATTTCCCATCTGATCCAAATTGTGAAATAGCGGTATCTTCATCCGGATTGCTCATGAAATTTACATAACGCTTTAGAATTTCAGGATCAAATTCTAAAGTCTTTTTGATGAGATTTCTATAATCAGCATTGTCTTCGTTGCGGAACATATGCATAAATGCGCTGTTGTATACCCTGTGCATGCCCAGCGTCCTGACAAAATATCCCTCCATCATCCAGAAAGCTTCGGCTAGCAAAAGAGTACCAGGTGCTTCGGACGCAACCCGATCTACCACTTCACGCCAGAATTCATCAGTCATGATTTGATCAAATTGAGATTTAGTCAATCCGAAGTCTGTTCTTGTAGGGATGGCGCCGCCTGTTCCAGGTTCAGGAAACCATAACCTTTGGAAATGTTTTTTTGCAAGGGTCATCGCAGCGTCAAAACGAATAATTGGAAAATTGCGAGCTACATGCAGGACGGTCTGAATAACAGCTTCACGCACTTCCTGCTGAAGGAAATCCAGTTGAGCTGTGTCGTTCCAGGGAAGAGAAGTCCCGTCATTGCCGTGGTAAATATACATTGAACTACCATCGAGGTTATCGACTCTTTTGAAAACAATGGAAGCGTCGCTCTTATCAAAATAATGATCTTCAAGGAAAATACCTACTTGAGCATCGTCGGATAAGTCGGGACCATTAAAGGAATAAGAAGGAAAAGGAGGCTGATCCAGACCTAAAAAACGCTCAGGATGCTCTATTACCCATTTTGACGAGATACCCATATGGTTTGGAACCATATCAGCTGCGAGGCGAATATTGAAAGATTGAGCGCGGGAGGATAAATTATTAAAAGCGGATTCACCTCCAAGAGTATCAGCAATCGCGTAATCGAAAATAGAGTACGCCGAAGGAACAGCGTCAGGGTTGCCGCACATCTGCTTGATTTTTTGAGAGGCAGGGCTTCGTTGCCAAATACCAATTAACCACAACCCCGTGATTCCCCATTGGGATAAAGTTTCCAGTTCCTGATCTGGAATTTGGTCAAGACGGTGAATTTCACTGTGGTACTTTTTAGAGAGCTGGTCCATCCAGACAAAAGTGTTTTTTGCTAGAAGGATCACATTTGGCATCCAGTCAAGATCTTTGCTGAAGTGGACTGTGTCTGAATCAGTAATATAGGAAGCAAGCGTAAAATTAAACTGGCTTCCGGTTTTATCAGGTCCAATCCAGGAAGGTTTATGTTCTTCATTAATTCGATCAAGGGCACGGAGGAGATCGTTTAATATATCCTCTCCAAGAAGCGTGCTCCAATTCTGGCGTATATAGTCAAGTTGATCATGAATGGAATTGGGGTGCGCAGTAGAGGGGGCTCTGAGTAAATCTAAAAGGGATGCGTCGCCAATGGTATGTCCTGATTGACTAGAGAAAGAGTCTTCGATAACAGACAAGAAAGGCATGTAAAGTGGAGCTGTTCGAAATTCAGGAGAGGTAAAAACACCATCGTTTTCCCTGATCGCAGGGTTAGCATCAGCCAGGAAGGTCAATAATATTGATTTATACAAGGAATGACGCTTAGAAGCGTTCTTTGAAGGTGCTAGTAAGTAATCAGAAGCAGCAGATTGGTCCAGATATACACTGGAAGTGGGAAAAGAATCCAAAAAGGAAGTGACAATTTCGTCACAACCGGTGGAACTTAGACGAGACACAAGTATCTTGTCTAAGTCGGAAAGAGAGGAGGGAGAATAATCTTGCAGATAGGACTCGATTATTTTGAGGAAAACTTTTCCGATCAGGCCAACGGCGGAAACCTCACTTGCAGAAAAAGGGGAAGGCGAATCCTGGAATTTAGAAACAAAAATCCTGGAATTAATAATCGAGGGATAATTAAAACCAGGAGATAAATTTAGCCGAGAGAGAACATGCGAGGTTAGGGGATGAGATATGTGTTCCCGTGCGGGCAATTGAATAGGCATGAGTTAGTTACTATGAATTTTTAATCGTTTGCAGGCCAATTTGATAAACAATAGATAATAAATATTAAATTGCGTGTAGGCAATAACCCTCTTTTACTTATAACTCCAAGTTCCTTAATGCAAATTCCTTCATTTCCGAAACCTCTTTTAGCTTTTTCATCGTTATATCTTCAAATATATTAGATTGAACAACCTTTATAAAATTTCCCTTTATCAATTCTAGCAGGGCAAGAAATGAAATCACTACATCCAGGCGAGTAAAGTCATTACCCAACAAATCACGGAAGGTCAATTCTTCAGTATCCTTAAATCGTTCAGAAATTTGAGTAATTTTATCTTTTATTGTGATTTTCGGTCTTTCTACTATGACACTTATAGATTTCTTGTCAATTTCTTTCTGGAATATATTGGTTGCCAGCTCAAAAAGATCGCTAATGCCAAAGCCATCAAGATCCAGTTGATCTTTAACTTCCAATTGGGGGGAGGAGAGACGAATAAAGGTCTGATAGCCAGCAGATCAGCTATTTCCTTATATCGTTTATAAGCAATTAACTGGCGTGCTAATTCATTCCCGATATCAATTTCTTCTTCTCTGCCTGAAGTCTGGGTAGGAAGCAGCGCTTCAGATTTAATTTGAATAAGTTTTGCTGCAATAACTAAAAACGCTGAGATTTCATCTGGGGGCATATCCTGCAATTTCTCTAAATGTTTCAGGTACTGATCTGTCACTTGAGCAAGAGAAAGTGTAGTGATATCTAACTCTGCGCCTTCAATTAATTGAAGCAATAAATCAAGAGGTCCTTGATAAACGGGTGTGTTAATCTTGTAGGTATTTACCTGATCGGTAGAGAATTTCAAGTCCATAACAACCATTATACTCGACATCCTCAAATGAAGGTTTGTTTACGGGACAATAGTCAATCCGTGACAACCCGTTGATTAGAAAATTGTTAATTATGCGGATAAACTATGACATAATGGGTTCTATGTGATAAAAATAGGTAAAGTTTAAAAATATCAATCTCAGTTATTTTTCTGATAGCTGGGAATTACAGGAGTGAATATGTTTGACGAACCGATAAATGTAACTGATGAAGCTTTTGAGAAAACTATTGTAGAATCAGACCTGCCAGTTATAGTCGATTTTTGGGCTCCCTGGTGCGGTCCCTGTAAAATGGTTGCACCAACTCTGGAAAAGATAGCTAAAGAATATACAGGAAAGGTAATCGTTGCCAAAGTTAACACCGACGATCATTCAGAATGGGCAAACAAATTTGGTGTTCAGGGGATTCCCACCATGCTATTTATGTCTGAGGGAAAAGTCGTTCATCAACAGGTAGGTGCCTTACCCGAACCCATGCTGCGAACAATTTTAGATCAATTTTTAGAAGTAATTAATGAAGCGGAATAGTTAGGATAACTCTTCAAAATAAAAACTCCCTTTCGGGAGTTTTTATTTTAAGTTGGGTTTTCTCATCCATCAATTGGTAAAACTATCTCAAAAGTATTGCCATCATCCCTGACACTCAGTTTGATATTTCCCCCTAAAAATTGAGCCGTCCGTCTGGCTACCGCTAAACCCAGCCCCATACCCTCGTAACGCCGGGTTAAATAATTCTCCAATTGTCTAAAATCCTCAAAAATAACTTCTCTTTTAGTTTCCGGAATAGGTATTGTCCAATCATGGACGGTAATTGACAAGTGATCATCCTGGATTTTTCCCACTACAACCACCTTACCATCATCCATCGAGAATTTTGCGGCATTAGATAGCAAATTCCTGAATAAAATGATCAAGCTTTCCCCATCATACTGCAGCTCCCTCACATCATCCGGAAAATCCACAACGAGATTAATATTTTTCTTTTGAAGATTAGGCTTTAACAAATCATAAGTCTGCAAAAAGGCATCCCCAACAGGGATTGGATCTAAAAACGTAATCTCTTTCCCCAACTGAAGCCGCGTAAAATCAGTTAACTCTTGAACAATCCGCATTAAGTTACTTGTGTTTTCTTCTACAAGTGCAAAATATTCTTTTGCTTTAATTGGGTTTTCTTCCAACTCTTCCATCCCCAGGGCCAGATAACCGGCCAACAAATTCATAGGAGTTCTGAGTTCATGGCTCACGAGTGCGATAAATGTGTTTTTTAATTCATCCAGTTCCCTGATCTTGTCGGATACTTCCTGGATTTCAGAGTCAACTGTTGAGTTAATTTCTTTTTCTTTGTTTTCCATACTCTTTTGTGGTTTTACTGCTTTACTGTAAGGAATCCAACACTATATTTAAGACTTGCTGCGGGTTTAATTCATCAGTCTGGATAAATAAATCAGCATGGTTCCGGGCATGTTCCAATCGAGCCACTTGCTTTTCAAAAATTTCCCTTTTCCAGGAAGTTCCTGTCCGCCTTATAGAGATTTCAAATGAAACATCAAGATAAATCAGGAAATCCGGATTGCTCAATTGCTTCCACATGTCGCTCACATAAGAATGCTCTTGAGCTATATGCCGGACATGATAGTTCTTCGACCTTAGAGCATCCACCAGAGTGGATTTGCCCGATGCACAAGGACCTACAACGCCAATAATTGATTTGTCAGGGGTCATTTTCCCAGCGAGTTGATTGGCAGTTGAACCGACATACGGCGTATCATATCATTACCGTCTGGTGTTACTCTTAAAACTATAATACTGATATCGTCACGTGGTCGCCCCCGATCAAGCTTAAGGGCATGATTGATTAAGGAATCTGCGATTTTGCTTGGAGAAGGATTTTCGTCTTCCAATTCTACTTTTACACAGGTGGTGACATCCATAGAATCACCAAAATATGAACCAGCATGTACAAGGCCATCTGTGAAAGCCACAACAGTTATTCCCGCTTCTAGAGGAATTTCAGAAATACTGGGTCTGGTATCCCGTCTCAATCCCACTACATCAGATTCTTCCGAGAGCAGTTTAATCTTGTTCCCATAAGCAATAACCAGGGGAGCAGGGTTATTCCGGGTAATCACAAGAGTTCCAGTTTGTAAGTCAGCAGAAAGAATATTCAATGTGGCAGAAACCCGTCCTCCACGTTCAGTAAAAAGTGCATCAGATGCTGCTCTGGCTGCTGCGCCATCCCGAATCCCATCGGCCAGGAGCTGGATCACTTTTCTCACTACAAGACTTGAAACCCATTTGGCGCCTTTGCCCGAACTCTGCCCGTCTGCTAAAACAACCGACATTCCGCCATTAGGTCTTTCAATTACTTCAGCAGTATCACCGCTCGAAGAGGTGGCGTATTTTTTTATCTTTGAAATCGCGATTTGGACTTCCATGATTAAATTTTACTTTATCATTCAATAATTGAAAAGCCATGATTCCCAGCTTAAACTTCGTTCTCACGGTTGAGATCCAGGGCAGGGCTATCCTTAAAGAAAACCTGCTGCTTCTAGATATATTGCTGAATCAAGGGAAGAAATATGCTGGCAAGGCTTAAGAAAATCAAGAAACCTATGATATCTGTAATCGCAGTAACCACCACTGATGAAGCAAGAGCCGGATCCTGACCAACAAATTCAAGTAGCAACGGCGCAAGTGTCCCCACTATACTTGCTACAAGCATATTTCCACATAACGCAAGACCCAGAACAAGGCCAAGGTAAGGATTTGATTGCCAGAAACCGACACCTATCCCGACAATTATACCAATCACAGATCCCAATATTAAACCTACTGCAATCTGGCGGATTAATATCGGCCAGACTCTTTTAGGCTCTACCTTACCAAGCGCCAAGGACCGGACAATCATGGCGACGTTCTGGCTGGCGGCATTCCCACCCTGAGCCGCAACAACAGATTGGAAAAAAGCCAACACTGCCACTTTAACAAAAAGATCTCCAAAATTGCTAATCACCCAGGATCCAATCAAAGCTGTAACCGTGTTTAAAAGCAGCCAGGGTAAACGGCCTTTTAGCTGTTGGAATATTTTACTTTCCGGTTCCAGGGCAGAATCTGAAACGCTTGCCAGTCGATAAATGTCCTCTGTTGTCTCTTCGGCCAGCACATCCAGGATATCATCATGAGAAATTACACCCACCAGGTGCCCTTTTTTATTTAATACCGGCAGGGCAGACAAGTCATAGTGTTTCATCACTCTGGCTGCTTCTTCCTGGTCCTCCATCGCCTGGACATTAACAACATGAATATTCATTATTTCTTTAATTTCCTGATCCGGCTCCGCACAAATCAGCTCTCTTAATCCCGTTACACCCAGTAATTGTTTTTCATCATCAACTACAAAAAGATAATACGGGATATCTGTTTCCAACCCAGATGATCTTAAGTACTGAATGGCAGTTTCTGCAGTATCACCAGGATCAAGTACCAAGAAATCAGTTGTCATTCTGCCGCCAGCTGTTTCGTCATCGTAAAGAAGCAGGGGCAGAACCTCTTCCGGTTCCTCCATTAAAGATATTGTCTTTTGTACTTCCTGCCCGGATAGATCTCCCAACAGATCAGCCGCCTCATCCGGATCCATATCATCAATAATATCTGCCAGGAAGGGCAGGGGTAAATTCCTGGCTGCAGTCAAGGTTTGCTGATCATCCAATTCATCGAAGATATCCGCAATTTCAGGGATTTCCAATTTTTGGATTAACTCTTTCTGTTTGTCCGGTTTTAGTTCATTAAATACCTTCGCCTGGTCCGCCGGATGTAACGACCGAATGAGTTCTATAGCAACGTTATAGTCTCCCTTCTCCAGGGATTCTTCGAGGGTCAGCAAAACTGCTGGATCGGTATGTTCGTATTTGTTCATTGTTTCAGTTCCCTCATTATGTTAAAACCTGGCAGAACTATATCTATAGAATCTGCCAGGTAAACACACATATTTTCGCAGATACTTAAGCTAATTTGACAAGAGTATTACCTCTATGCCTTGATCTCTGAGCCATGAGAAAGAGGACTCAATTTCTGCTGTTTTCCCAGAAATCTGGATATCCATCCATCCCTGTTCTGCTGTGACGTTCGCTCGTAGTATATTCACAGTAAAAGAATACTGCCGCAATAAACGATTGATAATCGGCTCATCATGTAAATTTGGAGGAAAGACCAAGCGGACTGATTGACTGCTCATATTGCCTCCTATCTCCTGAATTTACATTTTAACACGAAAAACAGATTCTCTACCCCTATGAAATAACAAAAAGAATCGACTTCAAGAGAAGATTATTTAACTGATTAATCTAGTTGGATTCACTTGCCAGTTGCCCGCAACCTGCTTGTATATCAATCCCCCGGCGTAAACGGATGGTACAGGAAATGCCCGAATCAGTCAGAATTTTCTTGAATTTAAGCGCTTTTTCCTCTTCTGCTGGTTTCCCGCCATAATGAGAGACAGGATTCAGCTGAATTATATTGACATGAGCCAACATATCACCTACCAGATTGGACAATTTCCGAGCCTGTTCCTCGGTGTCGTTCACCCCATCAATCAACGCCCATTCAAATGTAATCCGGCGGTTAGTTTTTTGAATGTACTGGCGGCAAACTGCTATCAACTCAGTGAGTGGATACTTGCGATTTATCGGTACAATTGATGATCGCAGCAGGTCATCAGCGGCATGTAAAGAGATCGCCAAATTGATCTGTGTATTATCTTTCATGAACCGTCTTATTTCAGGAATAAGTCCAACGGTTGAAATAGTAAAACGTCTTGTGCCCATTCCAAATCCCCTGGGGTCATTCAAGATTCTCACAGCTTTCATGACTGGTTGGTAGTTATGAAACGGTTCTCCCATGCCCATGAATACTACATTTGTCAGTCTTTTCCCGTTTTGACCAAGGTCTGCAGCTGCTTTTACGACCTGCTCAATAATCTCTCCCGGGGATAAATTCCGGATAAAACCCATATTTCCCGTTGCACAAAATTTACAACCCATGCCGCATCCAACCTGGCTGGATATACATACTGTATTTCGATCTGTGTACCCCATGAGCACAGTTTCAATTGCAGCATTGTCTTCTAAACGGTAAAGGATTTTCCGTGTAGATCCATCATTGGATTGCAGGTCTTTTTCAGGGTTCAATACCCCGAAAATATATTTCTGGTCCAATTTTTTCCGCAAAGAAAGAGAAAGAGTAGTAAATTCTTCGGGATTGTTCCAGAATTTCTGGAATATTCCTTGCCAGATTTGTTGTGTCCGATATGCCGGTTCATCCCAGCTCCGGATAACTTTACTCAGTTCTTCATAATCCAGGTCAAACAGATTAGATCTCATGGGCGATCACTTTTTCAATAATCTCCAGGGCATTATCAGCTATCAAATCAGGTGGGGGTTTCCAAGCTTCAGCGGTGGATCTATCAGTTACTCCAGAGAGAACCAGGCCAGATCGCATTCCTATATTTTGTGCACCGGCAATATCGGTATCCAGCCTGTCACCAATCATTATAGCTTCAGCGGGCAAACAATCTGCTCGCTGTAAAGCCAGATTATATAGGTATGCTTTTGGCTTTCCAATTATTTCCGCTGAAGTTCCGGATGCAGTTTCTATTGCTTTTATGATAACGCCGGCGCCCGGTGCAATCCCCTCAGGGGTAGGTATTGTGATGTCTGGATTAGTTCCAAGAAAAGGTACACCTTGAAGAATCAACCTCGCTGCT
>JAIORG010000235.1 GCA_021108255.1 Anaerolineales bacterium
CAAAGACTTCAAAAGAAATCGAAAAACGATTAGCCAAAAAGAATGATTGAATTCAACTCAATCCAACATTAACCATACTCGTCACTTTGACTCCAATTGCGGGTTGTACCAAGAGCGAGGAGCCAGGTATGAACGCAGCGCTTGATTCCAGGTTTCAACCAGGTAAATTTTAGAGATAAGCAATCTTAAAGCTGAACGTGGAAATAACGAGCATGTCCCACGCAGGCCATTTCCAGAGGAAGTCATAGAGACTGGCCTTGTCGAATTCATTGGTGCGGGTGGAGACTTGCTATGTTTTAGGCAGGGATGCAAAGCGTGGAAAAATACTGCCCTGCCATTCGCTGCAGGCGATCAATCGAATAAACAATACACTTTACAGTTTTCTAGAACATTTAACTTCTAAGGACGGTCAATGAAGAAAATACTGAGTGTCAGCCTTGGCTCCACAACACGAGATCACACAACAGAAGCCGAGTTCATGGGGCAGCATTTTTGGCTTAGCCGCCAGGGTACGGACGGCAATGTTGATCGCTGCCTTCAGATGTACCGCGACAACGATGGCAAGGTGGATGCCTTTGGCATTGGTGGCTCTGAATTCTATCTGTGGGTGAACGGTCGGCGCTACTATTTCCGCGAGGCAAAACAATTCCGCAAAGCGATCAAGATCTCCAAGGTGGGAGATGGCAACGGTATCAAGCACCTCCTGGCGCCGCTGGCAATTGAGGCTCTTCAGGAGCACGGTTATGAACTGCGCGGTAAGAAAGCCCTCAAGACAACAGCTGTTGATCGGTACGGTCTGGCCAAGGCTCTCGTCGATGCAGGTTGTGATGTGACCTTCGGCGACTTCATGTTCGCGCTCGACCTCCCGATCCCCATCCGCAGCATTCACACTGTGCACATTGTGGCAGTTCTGCTTCTGCCCATCATGACTCAGCTTCCCTTCCGCTGGCTCTATCCTTTGGGAGCAGAGCAAGAGAAGGAACCTTCCAAAAAGTACAGTCATTTCTATGAGGAGGCGGATATCATCGCCGGCGACTTCCTGCAGGTTTGGTCAAACCTGCCCGACGACCTGAGCGGAAAGATCATTATCACCAACACCACCACGGAGAAGAATGTTGAGGAGCTTCAAAAGCGTAATCTGGAGGTCCTGGTGACAAACACTCCCCGCCTGGAGGGACGTTCTTTCGGCACGAATGTCATCGAGGCTATGTGCCGTTGTTTGATTGACAAACCTGATGACCTTATTACAGAGGCGGACCTCAAGGACATCATCGCCCGCGTGCCTCTCAAGCCGCAGGTGCATGTCCTGAATTAGCTACCCTGGCTCTTATCGGAAGTAATTTTTCGGCGTCTGTCTACACCTTATGCCGCTGGATACTAACAGCCAGTTAAGGATGGGGGACCGGGGACGGCACAGGTTGCGAGTGACATCAACCGTTAGGCTCATTTTAAAAAATAAGGAGGATAAGCTATGGCAAATATAAGTGACTCTGGTGATCGTGGGACAAAAAGGATACGCCTTGTTGCACGTATTTGGTCCGCACCAATCATTCTTTACTCCCTATTGATGCTTACCGGCTACGCCTGGAATTGGTTAACTATCGGAAAAGCAGACCCCTATGCAGTGGAGGGTTATCCCTTTATAGAAGCAGTACCCCCAATCTTGCTGTTTCTGGGGATCATGGGATTAGCCATCGCCTGGCGCCGGGAAAAATTAGGAGGGGTAATTAACCTTGTTTTCCTGTTAGGGGTGATTGTGGTGCTTCTAATTTCAAAGCCTATCACTGATGATTTCTTTCGCTCAGCGGTCCCTTATCTTATAACGATAGTGGTTGCCATTCCTGGAATACTGTTCCTGGTGTGTGGGCGGCGATCGAGTGATATCCCTGCTTAGGGCCTGAGGAGATTGGCTGGGGGACGTAGTGAGAGGGAGAATTGGAGAGAGGGTAACGTTGTGACCAGGGGACAGGGAGAGCCTGTCATTGCGAGCACAGCGAAGCAATCTCCTGTTAATGAGGAAATTACCACGACAGTCTGGCTCAAGCCTTATCGCCCTGATCAAAAGATAAAGGGATCCTGTCCAATCACTGCTCTACCAGGAAGGGAAAATTTTTTATCAGGGGGATTCAAACGTTCAGACCAAAAAATTTCTCCGAAATTCAATAATCGCACAAGCCCAAATTCCAAAATATAACCAGTAGGCAGTTCATGGCATTCAGCTGGTCATGCTATAATCGCAGGGAAAGGAAACTATGAATAACATCTACCTTGATTACGCGGCAACTACCCCGGTCGATGAACGGGTAACAGCCGCCATGCAGCCATATTTCACCCAGGTCTTTGGCAATCCATCCTCCCTGCATCGATTTGGGCAGCAAGCTGAATCAGCCCTAGAGAAATCCCGCCGGGTACTGGCAGGATTTCTGGGCGCCAAACCATCCGAGATTATCTTTACGTCTTGCGGATCAGAAAGCGACAACCTGGCAATCAAGGGAGCTGCATTCGCAGCCCGGCAACAATCCAGAGCGAACCATCTGCTGATTTCTCCAATCGAGCATCCCGCAGTTCTTAATACAGCCAACCAGTTGGCTGATTTGCATGGATTTGATTTAAGCTTTTTGCCAGTCGACAAATACGGCAGGGTTTCCCCTGCAGAGGTCCAGAAAAACCTGAGAGAGGATACTTTCCTGGTTTCAGTTATGGATGCAAATAATGAAATAGGAACCATAAATCCAATCGCGGAGATAGGCGGCATCTGTCGGGAGCGAGGTATCTACCTCCACACGGATGCGGTTCAAAGTGGGGCGCATTCCCCGCTTGATGTAAATTCATTAAATGTTGATTTATTGTCTTTGGGCGCCCACAAATTTTATGGACCCAAAGGCGTGGGAGCACTTTATATCAGATCAGGGACAGATCTAAGCCCGATGCTGACCGGGGGGTCCCAGGAATTTGGACAGAGAGCCGCAACTGAAAATGTCCCTTTGATTGCAGGTATGGCAGCCGCGTTTGAACTGGTCCAGGTAGAGCATGATCAGCGGACCAATCACATCCTTCCCCTGCGAGATTATCTGATTAAACAAATTTTAACAAAAATACCCTCCAGTCAGCTGACTGGACACCCGGAAGAACGACTTGTTAATCATGCCAGTTTTGTATTTGAAGGCGTAGACGGAAACCTGCTGATCTCGATCCTCGATGGGACCGGATTTGCTTGTTCCTCCGGCTCCGCCTGTAAAACGGGAGATCCTGAACCCAGCTCAGTTTTAACCCATTTGGGGTATTCACCATCCTGGGCATTGGGATCCCTCCGGGTCACCCTGGGAAAAGACACAACAGCAGAGGATATTGACTCATTCCTGAATGTCCTGCCAGGCTGTATTCATCAGGTTCGGGAATTGAAAAGTTGACCCCCCCGCCAGGTGCACGCGTGATTGTAGGAATGAGCGGCGGAGTGGACAGCTCCGTGGCTGCTGCTCTTCTCAAAGACCAGGGTTATGATGTCATCGGGATGATGCTTCGCCTCTGGAGCGACACTGGCACCCACAACCGCTGCTGCGCACCTGATGCGCAACAGGAGGCCAGGTATATTGCCGGGCTGCTCGATATTCCGTTTTACGTGATAGATGCCCAGGACCACTTTTATCAGCAGGTAGTCATCCCCTTTATCAATGGCTATACGCAGGGAATTACCCCAAATCCTTGCCTGAATTGCAATCGCTTTGTCCGGTGGGATTTTTTACTGGAGAGAGCAAAGGCACTGGGTGCCGATTATCTGGCAACCGGACATTACGCCCGGATTCAAAACACCGCAGCCGGCCCCTATCAGCTCCTTAAAAGCAGGGACGCTGATAAAGATCAGACATATTTCCTGCATGTGCTGACTCAAAACAAATTAAGTCAGACGATCTTTCCCCTGGCCAATCTCACCAAAAAACAGGTTCGAAAGCTGGCCGAAGAATATGCTCTGCCTGTTGCAGATCGTCCTGACAGCCAGGATTTGTGTTTCGTCGGGCAGGGAGATTACCGTGATTTCCTGCGCAAATCCAGCCCCTCCTCGATGAAACCAGGTCCCATTATCGATCTGGATGGAAAATCCCGCGGAGAACATCCAGGACTGGCAGATTTTACGATTGGACAGAGAAAGAAATTGGGTATCTCCAGCCCGGAACCGCTTTATGTGATTCGGAAGGATCTGAAAAACAATACTCTGATTGTTGGAAGCAGGGAATATCTGGGCCAGGGGAAATTCTATGTTGATAATGTAAACTGGATTTCCGGAGAAGCGCCCGCCGATCCTATCCCGGCCAATGTCAAAATCCGGTATAAATCACGGGAAGTGCCTTCCGTTATTACGGCCACAAATTCCAACACAGTTTCCATACAATTGGATTCGCCTTTAGCAGACATCACACCGGGCCAAGCAGCTGTCTTTTATCAAGATGACTTCTGTCTCGGAGGAGGGATCATCAGATCAGAATAACATGACAGCTCCAACCATATTCTACAGTTTTCTCCTGGCATCATTCCTGGGGTCAGCGTTCCACTTTTGGAAGGGCGGCAGTGGAGGCAAATTCCTGATGATGATGATCTTGTCCTGGGTTGGTTTTTACCTCGGACATCTATTAGGTACTTCCTGGGATATTCAGTTCCTGATGATCGGATCAGTATTCGGGGGATTTGGTGCTCTGGGGAGTTTGCTTTTCCTCTTTCTGGGAAACTGGATCAGCCAGCTCGATGAACTATGATCATTAATCCAGATCTAATCAAGGGGCAATTACTGCAAGCGCAGAACCAGCTGGTAAAACCCTCTCCTCCTCTGCCTGGTAGCGAAAGAAAAGAGAAGCAGCCCGCGGCAGTCCTTATCCCGCTGCTGCTTGATCAGGAAGATTGGAAAATCCTTTTTATCAAGCGAACCCATCATCAGGACGATCGGCACAGCGGTCAAGTCGCATTCCCCGGCGGCCGGGCTGACGTGGACGACACTTCCCTGCTATATACTGCGCTCCGGGAAGCCGAGGAAGAAATTGGGCTCAATCCGGAGGATGTAGAAATTTTAGGGCAATCCTGCCCAATTACCACCGTTACTGATTATGAGGTTACACCCTTCGTGGGTATTCTTCCCTGGCCTTATCCTCTTAAACTCTCCAAAGTTGAAGTGGAAAAAACCATCCTGATTCCAATAAATTGGCTGATAGATCCCCAAAACCATCAGATAAAATTCTGGAAGCCTGATCCTTCTGCTGAAGAAGGAATTCCGGTGATCTTTTTTAAAGAATACCTGGGAGATATATTATGGGGAGTTACCGCTCAAATAGTGCTGGATTTTTTTGAATTAATTGATCTGACCCCCTGACCTGATAAATAGCTTACTCTTCCCCTTTTGTACCAATCAATTGTACTGCGTCAATTTCATTCCATCCCAAACCTAGCTGAGATTGATCCACAGTGATCCGTACTGTATTGGTAAGAAAATCAATCCCCTCTACAGGAACAATTAATTGATAGGGACAGGGTCTATCTACCTGGGTGGGGTTCTTTTGGAGGACAGTATAAAAACCCAGCCGCTCAGGATCCTGAACCTCCACCTTGGTAACCTGATCAGAGTTAAAACTCTCATGGATAATGATTTCAAGAGGGTAAACGAGTATGGGAAACCTAACAATTAAGGTATCAATTGAATCACTAGCCGCTGACGCCCAGGAAAATTGGTAATCACCACATCCCGGGGAATCCGGCGCTCCAACTGCTTGCTCTGCGCTCCATTCCGGACTTGAAAACTCTGAGCTCGCTTCTGCCGACATAGCCCATTGATAAATAACTCCGGATTCAGGGAAACGGTGTCCGTTGGTGAGCTCATCCCCAGCCTGCGTGGCTGCCGCCGGGGTTTGCTCTGAAAGCAAATCTTCTTCTACCACCGCAGCGCTGCATCCAGAGAGGAAAACAACCATTATCACCAGAATATTCAGGCTGAAATGATGCGGGGTTCTTTTCATACACTCTTCAGAATAGTTCTATTTAATTGAAAAACCATCCCGGTTAGATAAACTCTTCCGGGATGGTTCTTCTTAGTTATTAAATTTGATTAACCTTCATCAGCAGCCTCTTCCACTACCTCTCCTTCAACTGCTTCCCCTTCTTCTAGGAGTTCAGCGTCAGTGAGCTCTTCCAAGAGTTCAGCGCCTTCCTCAACCTCAGGTTCAATCTCCATCAGAGTTGGAGCAGCAACTACGACAACAGTTAGCTCCTGGTCATCCAGGACATTGACATCTCCAGAGATAATCAAATCCTTGATCCGGATATTGTCTCCGATCTCAGCCAGCTCAGAAATATCCACCTGAATCGTATCCGGTAAATCTTTTGCTTTGGCTTCAATCTGAAGAAATTCCAAACTGGTAACCAGCAGCGCGTTTAGTTCCTTAACTGCTGGGGCTTCACCCACTACCACTACGGGCACGGTGGTGGAGATGGTCTCTTCCATTGAAACTGCCTGGAAGTCAATATGCAGTAAATTTCGGTTAATCACTTCCCTCTGCAAATCACGGACCAGCGCCAGGTGTTCTTTTTTACCGATCTTTATAGTTACCAGAGTATTAGCACCAATCACACCAAGGATCTGGCGGACTTCGTAGGTATTTAAGGTAAGCGGCATCGGCTCAATATCACTGCCGTAAATCACTGCAGGGAGTAATCCTTCCCGCCTGAGCGCTTTTACCTGCTTCCCAATAACTTCCCTTTTCTTTGCTTCTAATACATACTTTTCCATTATTTCCTTCCTCGAAGCGCCTCTCACTGCTGCTGAAGCAGAGTTACCTTCGCTCCTCTAGAATGATAAGAATTAATTGTTCTGCTGAAAACTCATCATAACCAAATCTGGCAAGATGCCAGAACAAAAAAAGACCGCCACATTCAGGTGACGACATAACTTTTCAGCAGGGAAAATTGTAACTTGCCAGCCTGTATTCGTCAATAGCACAAGAACCTCGGGCTGTCACCTTCTCGTTCATTCCCGCAAAAACCAAGTATCCCACAAATACTGCCAAACATGAGTGGCTTAAGTCTTGCATCATAACCGACAGATAATTAGATCAAGCCGGATGAAGCTTCCAGATCCATTATTCAGCAGGCAAAAAAAGAACAAAAAAGACAACCGGCTTCCCTTATCTATACGGCATGCATCTTGCACAATAACAGGAAATCAGTATAAAGGAGTTTTAAAATGACTATTTATGATATTGCCCGCGTATTATCTGCCATGGCTTCAGGATTATTCCTGATCGGCTTGATCACCTTTGCAACCGGCGTTGCAGTTCTGATCGTCAGGTCCATCGGCCAGGACACACGTTCAATCAGCAAATCGATCGCGCAAATCACCAATAAAGGGATTGCGGATGATCTTTCTGGACTGGTCAGCAATGCTTCTGCGCTAATGGACTCAACAACCAATCTGATTCAAACCACAAAAGGCATCGGTGTATTTCTAGTCGTCAGCGGTTCCGTATTTATGCTGCTGGGGATTACGCTGACACTCTACCTCGGACTTAATTAACAGGATCATTATGGCAAAACAGGAACTTCTTATCATCAACGCTCTTAAAAATATATTTCCAGAAGCGTCCTGGTCCTGGGCTATCCCTGCACTTAGACGCTCTGCGCCAATCTGGGGAAAATTGGAATCCGAAGGTTTCCCTCAAATCCTGGTCCAGGAAATTGGCAGTGAGCCAACTGACTGGACTCCAGGAAGGATTGGAGCTGCTGTACTGAACAGGGAATATTCGGATTTGGTGAATTGGCCGATTAATTCATTCAGTGATCTTCCTGCTGAGTTAAGGACCCAGATTCACCAAACCTATCAGGATTATGAAAATAGCACAGATCAGATCCTGAGTCTAGGCGATGCTTTCCAATTAAGTCTTGCTTTGCTTGGAGAAAAGAATTCAGGCAAAACCTGGCAGGAAATTATCGGTCAGCTTTCTCCCCTGGACGGTTGGCTTTTCCCATTGACTTGTCTATTTGATTTAGTTGAAGATCAGTCGGAATTTATCCAGGTTCTGGACCCGGATCTCGGGATGCACATCCTGCTTTCCAGGCCTTTAACCCCGGAAGCCCGGGTGGAAATGCTGAGCGGGATTTTGTTTACTATGGATACCGCCAACCTGGAAAAATGGATTAAGGCGTTAAATAAGGAAGTTCCTGACCTCGCGCCAAAAGTTGCTCAATCCTTATTGGCAAATCAAAAACTGGAACCCTCAAGCGTGCAAGAGAGCGTTACCCTCAGTCTCCTCAATCAGCTGACTGGAAACTCAGAAGCCGCTTTAAAGCTGCTCAAAGAAGCATCCGAGAAGAACCAGAAACTGCATGGCAAACTCGCTGCCAACCTGAACAAGGTTAAAGCGGGTCTTCAGCAGCCCCAGGTTAATGACAAGGCATGGCAGGAATTAACAGAAGCCATCAGCGAACCAGAGGGAATGGACGAGAATGTTCAGGAGATATCCGACATCATCCGCTCTTTGCTGGATAATAAATACTATGCCGCAGCAGGTGATCTAATCAGCAAACTACAGGATCCGCTGCCAGAACATCCAGAACTTATAACCGCGCTTGCAGAATACGCGCTGTCTCAGAACCAGAAAACCCGGGCGGGGCAGTTAGCATTACTGGCTTTAGAAAAAACCGCTGAAGGGAAATCTCATCCGGAAAACTTAAGTTCAGTACTGCTCCAGGTTGGGAGCCTGGAAGAGTGTATCCAATCAGCCCAATCATATTTATCAAAACATCCCAACCACCTGCAGACCAATTTGGTATTTGCTGAAGCATTAAGTCGGTTGGGAAATCATTCATCTGCAGCGAAACAAGCTCAAATCGGATCAATACTTAACCCCCAGGACATCTCGCTGCACAGGAAACTGGCAGAATATCAAGAACAGGCAGAATCCTGGAAGGACGCACTGGAAACTCGCTCAAATATTTTGAGCAAGCTTCAATCTGTAAAAGAAGCAAAATCACAGCCAGAACCCTATTTACCTTTGATAGATTTATTGTCTTTTGCTGCTTGCGCCTATGAGGCAGGACAGCCCAAACGAGCCATTACAGCCTGCAATCAAATCCTCGAACAAGACCCAGATAACAGCAGTGCTCATTCGTTAAAAGGAAAGTCTCTCTTCTCTCAAGGAAAACAGGATGAAGGATTTGCCCATCTGAACCAGGCAGTTGAGGTTTCGCCTGAGCTGGAGGAACCCTGGATTGCCCTTGCAGCCAGCCAGCTGGCATCAAAAGCGCCCGATAAAGCAATTCAAACTTTAAAATCAGGTGCCGCTGCCGCTTCGACACACGCCCGTGTGTTGTTAAAGCTGGGAGAGATTCAAAACAATAATCATCATCAATCGAAAGCATTGGAAACATTCAAAAATGCTGCGGCTTCAGCAGAAACAGAAGGTGTTGATCAAAAGACCTTTTATGATATTCAATACGGATTAGGCCTGTCTTATTACAAACTGGGGCACCTGAAACAAGCCCGCACCACATTTAAAGACCTTCAGAAACGATACCCGGCAAATGGCAAAGCCAATGCTGTTTACGGAAAACTAATGCTGGACATGAATGAACCCCGGGGAGCTCTCCCCTATCTTGCCAGGGTGGTAGACGAAGATCCCCAGCAAGCTGAACCTTATCTGCAGTACGCAGATGCTCATTTACGAATCGGCGCCAATCCCCAAGCTGCTGCCGCAGCCCTGGGTAAAGCCCTTTCGATTGATCCAGAAAACGAGATCGCTTTTGCCCTCCTCGGAGAAGCACATGCATCTGAAGGAAATTACCAGGAAGCAATCTCATCGTTCCAAAAAGCACAAAACACCTCATTAAATTCAGATCCTTCCTGGTCTCCAAGAATCAGCCTGGGATTGGGAAAGACTGCTGTACAATTGGGACAGGTTGAAACGGCAATTGCATCTCTCAAAGAAGGACATGAAAAATATCCCCAGAATCTGCCTCTCACCCATGGTTTAGCAGAAGCGTATCAAACTGCAAACTTAACCCCCAACGCGCTTGAAACAGCAAAACATGCCGCAGAGATCGCACCGCATGATCCGGAGAATTTATCCTGGATTGCTGACTTTACCTTAACTCTGGGATCTCCAGAGCAGGGAATTTCAGCCCTAAAAGAACTCGTACGGATTGATCCCGATCACCATGCCGCATATATCCTTCTTGGAAAAGCATATTCTTCAGCTGGCAATGAAGAAGAGGCAGTGGCCACTTTCTCCAAATTCCTCACCTTTGAAGAAATCCAGCCCGAAGATTTACTCCTGGCTGGGGACGAATTAATTAAAATAGGCGATTTTGATACCAGTATGAAATGCCTCACAACAGCTGTCAACATCTGCGAGGCAAATCCAACGCCCTCCCCCCTGCTGCCAAAAATCTGGTCTCGCCTGGCAGCCGGATTTGAGATGAACAGCAATCCTAAACAAGCATTGGAACTGCTTGATCAAGCCATCAGCGCCGACCTGGATCAGCCGGAGTGGAGAATACAAAAGGCCGATTTACTGATAGGACAGGACCGCTTCCAGGCTGCGATTGCCAGTCTCTCAAATGCTTTGGATTTATCTCCTGATGATCCGGATTTACATGCAAAGATGGCCAGGGTTCAACAGCAAGTTTCCTCCCATGAAGAAGCTTTCTATCATTCTCAGGAAGCTTTAGCAGGATTCCTGGCTGAATCAGACAGGAAAGAAAAGCTTGCTGAAGCCCGTGCTTATGCAGCCGATTTAGCCTCTGCCACATTAAGGATTGATCAGGCCGAGGAGATTCTTTCCAGCCTTGACCTGAATCAACTAGGAAAAAACGGAAAACTTTTACCGGACCAGATTCATTCTCTTTGTTTGGCTGCTGAGATTGCCCTTGATCATAATCAGGAAGTGAAAGCTGCGGAAATCAGCAATCTGCTAGTCTCAAAGGAAATTGATCTCCCCAGGGCACTTGCCCTTCAGTCCCGGATCATAAACAGGCAGGGCAATCTAGAAAAAGCCCGGGAAGGTTTTGTTCAGGCAGTGGAAAAATGGCACAAACTGGCTGGAGAAGAAAAATCCTTCAGCACTGCAGTTGAAATTACTTTTGGAAAAACCGCCCAGGAACTTCATCGTTGGGACGAGTCCGCTAAACATATCCAGCATGCAGCTGATCTGGCTTCCACAGAAAAAAGAGTCATATTTGAACTTGCCCGGTCATATGTCACCAGAGCGGAAGCCCGCCGTTTTGCAGAGGCCCTTAAAGCCATTCGCCATGCTCCTGATCAAAGTGCTTTATCCAACGAGGTCTCAAAATCATTCCAGGAATGTATTCAAGCCCTTTATCAACAGGAAGTAGATTCAAAGCTGATCGATAAATTAAAAGCCCGGGGAAATGCAGTGTTCTCACCAAACCAGGAAAATGCAGAGGAGCTCAAAAGAACCGCAGAAACCCCTGAAGAAACGGCAGCTCTGATTGCGGCGTTCCGACACAGCCGGCAAAAAGTATTTGCCTCCCAGACAGCCCTGGATAACCTGCAAGATCTGGGAAAAAATGCCATCCTGGACGCACAAATTGCCCTTGCGCTGCTAAAAACCAAGCCGGAAACAGCCTACAAAGCAGCCGCTTCTGCCCTGGAAGTCGCTAAAAGAGCCAACCATTCCCAGATTCCTCTCTTTATGGTTCTGCTCGGGTTGGCGGCAAAACACATCGATGACCTGGTCTCTGCAGAAGAATCAATCCAGAAAGCGCTTCAAATCTGGGAGGACGAACCCCGCTGGTATGCACTGGCAGCAGAAATGACCCTGGATTACCCATCGGCAGTCAACCATTACTACCAGGCAATTGAATTGGAACCAGAGTATGCCACCCATTTCTTGGCCTTGGGTAAACTGCACTTGAAAGGCAACCAACCTCTACCTGCCATAAAGTCATTTGAAAAAGCCCTGTCCATTAAACCTGACTTTATTGACGCCTGGATCCAGCTCTCCTTGAGCAAACGGGTTATTCATCGTTTGCCGGAAGCGCTGGCGACCATAAATAAAGCCCTTTCTCTGGCGCCGGAACATAAAGAAACCAGAAAGACTGCCGCACTGATTACCTTTGAAAATGGCAGCTACCGTGAATCGGAAAAACATCTTGTATCCCTGTTAGGACAAGATCCGCACGATACCGATCTAATGGCTCTATTTGCCAGGACATTAGCCGCCCAGAAACAGCCAGACCAGGCATTGCGTGTAATGGACAAAGCAATATCCCTGGAAGAAAACGATCTTGACCTTAAACTACAGCGGGCAGGAATGATCAAAAAAATTGAAGGCCCTCTGGCTGCTATCGACGAATTGAGGATTATTGGCAGTCATCATCCAGACCAATATCCCCTGGTACTTGAGCTTGTCTCCACTCTCTCGGAAGCTGGTGAAGTGGATCAGGCAGTTCGAACCGCCCAGGACGTGCTTAAAAATGAAGAAATCGGCCATACCCGGGAACAAAAAGCTCACCTTCATCTCATAACTGGCCGGATGCTGCGAAAATCCGGACAACTGGATCAGGCCGTTCACCACCTGCATAAGGCGAAAAAACTTATTAATCCCAATTATGAGGCCGTGCTTGAATTAGGACGGGTTCACAATGATCGGCGTCAATATGAACTGGCTTTGGATCAAGTTCAAAAAGCCATTGAAATTGCACCCGGAGAATCGGAAGGATATTACCAGGCAGGAAGGATTTTAAAAGAATTGAAATCATATGAACGTGCAGAAAGAATGCTCCGGAAAGCTTCCAAGCTTGCCCCTCATGACTTGAAAATTCACCGACAGCTTGGTGTACTGGTGACATTAAACCTCGTCCATGGTGAACCAAGAAAGGAAGTGCTGGTTTAATGATCTCCTCAATTGTTAAACTCACTGAAATCAAACATCCAACTCAATCCTGGATAAAAAGCTTATGAAAAAATCCCCCTACTCCCCTCCTCGTCCAGGCGAACCTTGGGCTAGAGCGCAACTGCTGGACCTGCTAGGTGTTGCTGCAGCCGTCAATGAATATGGATTCATCAGGAAAGCTGCTCTTGGCTGGCTTTCAGCCTTCCCTGGAGATTTGCCTGTTCAATTATTTCATGCTCAGGCAGTAGCCAAAGATCTCAACATCGATCAGGCTGCGATCCAGGTAGAAAAAATCTGCCTGGCAGATCCTGAATATGTTGAAGCGCAGGAGTTGAGATTTGAAATATCTCTATCCGAAGGAAATCTCGGGATAATATACGGTGAACTGTATTCCCTAATGCCAAACAAGAGAATATTCCGGGATCCGGATGTCAAGGGAATTTTGCCTGAATGGGCAGAAGTCCTGGCGCAAGTTCGTTCCTGTATTAATAATAAAGATCTGCTTGGAGCTACAGAAAAACTGCCCGATCTGTTGGGATCAAATCCTGAATCGGCGTTAGCTGGAGTCACACACCTGTCAATTTTGCTTCAAGATCCAGACGCCCCGGAAATGGCAGTCCGCCAACTCGTCGAGCATTATCAGGAAAAATGGCCCGACAGTATCGCTTGCACCTTGATCCTGGCTGATGCTCTCATTAAAGGAGGACAATCCAATCAGGGCGTGGGAATGCTTCACAAAGCCGCCTCTAATGATGTAACCGGTCAGGTTGCCCGGCGTCTTTGGGGTGAAAATCACCAATATCAAAACCTATGGCCGGATGTACTGCAAAGCCACATCGATGTTCGGGTACCAGCAGCCGTGAGTGGAGCCCTGGGCTGGAATCAACTCCCTGCCGGGCCTCCTGTTTTTTCATCTGGTTCACAAGATAATAACGGCGAGGATAGTTCAGCCGGTAAAGCAAAAGGTCCGCTATCTGCTGAGACACTCCTGCAAATAGACAATGACCTCGAATTTGCAGACCAGAAGGGCACCATCCGGGCGGAAGGTAAATTCCCCATGTACATCGTTTTTTCCACCCGCAAGGGCCTGGAAAAGAAATATGGTCCCGAAACTTCCACAATTATCATCGAGGAAATGAAAAAAACCACCTACGCTGTCCGCTTAAAACCCGGCTGGGGAGCAGTGATGATGCTTGCTGATGATCCTTCCAGTATGGCAAATTTTGGATTAAAACCCACTCTTTCCGAAGATCCCTGGGCATTAAAGCTAGCCCTGGTTGACCTGGACAAAGCCCTGGCACAAAAGGGATTGATGATTGGGGCTTTATTAATTGTCGGTGGGCCAGACGTAGTCCCCCACCACAAGCTGCCGAATCCGGTTGCGGATATTGATACCGAAGTTCCTTCAGACAACCCTTACGGTACCATCGATGAAAATTATTTTATCCCCGAATGGCCAGTAGGCAGACTGCCAGGAGGCGCAGGTAATGATCCTGGACTGCTTCTTGACATTCTCCGCAATATATCTGAACACCACATGGGGAAAAATGAAGAGGGCAAAACACTCTGGGAACGTTTCATCCTCTGGCTTTCACAGCTCTGGAGCATCAGCGTCCAAAACAATAACAGTTTTGGCTACGTCGCAGAGGCCTGGGAACAAGCCTCAAAAGATGTCTTTAAAACCATCCAGGAAAAAGGAAACCTGGTCACTTCTCCGCCTTTTGGCAAACACACTGAAATTCCAGTTCCTGTGACCCGCTACGGGTACTTCAATTTGCACGGTGTAGAAGACTCTCCAGATTGGTACGGTCAAAAAGATTTCACCAACGGAAGCCTTGGACCTGATTATCCGGTAGCTTTGCGTCCGCAGGATATCAACGCCTACGATGATGCACCTCTATTTGTATTATCTGAAGCTTGCTATGGAGCGCACCTCAACGGCAGGGAAGTTGAAGATTCCATTTCCCTAAAATATCTTTCCCGCGGATCCCATGCCGTGATTGGTTCTTCTGTAACTGCATATGGTTCTGTTTCTTCTCCATTGATTGCAGCGGACTTGTTAGCTGATTATTTCTGGAAATTCATTGACCAGGGTTTCTCAAGCGGCATTGCACTTCAGAAATCTAAAATCGAGTTAGCCAGGGAAATGAATAAAAGACAGGGTTACCTTGACGGCGAAGATCAAAAGACTTTAATTTCATTCATGCTCTTTGGAGATCCACTGGCAAGTCCCAATACTGCCCAGCGCAAACAGCCCAAAACAATCTGGATCCCACGACAAACTCCTACCCAGGTAAAAACTGTTTGTGACCGGTCTAACTTAACCACTGATATTCCATCCCCGACCCTGATACATGTAAAACACGTTGTCAAACGCTACCTGCCGGGTATGGAGGATGCGGAAATGGTCCTCAGCACGGAGAAAGCTATCTGCAGCGGAGAAGGACATCAATGCGCCACTGCCCAATTTGGCAGCAAAGTTCGGGAAGAACACTTGCACCAGCGACATGTGGTCACATTAAGTAAAAAGTTTGAGATTCCTCAGCACAGCGGGAAGATCGTGCACCGGCACTACGCCCGGATGACATTCAACAAATCTGGAAAAATGGTCAAGCTGGCAGTTTCCAGATAAAACTTATCTTGAAAATAATAGACTCCCGGAGTTTTAAAAACTCCGGGAGTCTTATCTTTAAAAGTAAAGCCTCTTTGTATTTAACAAACCACTTTAAATTCACTGCTCGAGGGAGAGAGCCAACTCTCCCGGGCGTTTTTGATTTGAGCTCTTTATGGATTCCTCACTGCGTTCGGAATGACAGAAGTGTAGGGGCGACCCGTCGGGTCGCCCTTTTGTGTTAGATGAAAGTGTCATTAACTCGAATCTCAGGAGACTCCCCACAAAGGATCCATGATGAGATCAGGATAAAAGGATCCCGGAGTTTTAAAAACTCCGGGATCCTTTTGTCTTTAATATTCCTTTTCTTACTTACTTATTTATTTTGCAGTGCCTCTAGTTTTTTCCAATCTTCAGCAGCTGTCAGTTTTGCCTGCGCCTGCCAAAAACCAGCATTCGCACTGGGAACATTTTCGCTTTTCAGTATCTGATCTAACTTCTCCGGGTCCAATAACCCCAACTGCTCATAGGTTAGGATTCCAGCTTTTTGCAAGGCTTCGGAAATTTTGGGACCAATGCCTTTGAGTTTCCGGAAATCATCCTTCTTAACCGGCAGCTTTATGGGATCAGCGCGAGGGGTATCAATTTCAACAGACGACGTTCTTTTATAACTCGGGGAAAAGAACCACCAGAAAAACCACCTGGTCAGGATGCAGATGGGAACGCCGATAAATAATATCCAGAACCAACCGGGGATGAAACTTCCTTTTTTACCAGCACCAGTAATCATTGTATTCCCTCCAATTTTTTGATGATCAACGGGTGTAACCTGAAAAATTGATTATAACATTTAGAGGTGGAATACTCAATCACTCAATTCGAAAAATCATCCCCTTGGAGAATATATGTTTTTCCCTAATCCATCATGATAAATAAGGGTTTCATGGCAAATTTCTTATAAAAAGGCCGCAGCCGGTCTGTGTTATAAAACCGACCAACATCTACAGTTTTACTCTCCGCACACAATACTTCAATAGGCATATTATCGTAGCGGCCGTTCTTCAATACCACCAGGCGGCCGTGCACACCCTCTAAGATCAAATCCAGGGCGAGGTTGCCGTAGGCCATGGGAACGATCGAGTCTATCGCGTCAGGACTTCCACCCCGAACCAGGTAAGCCAGTTTCTGATTAACAACATTTATTCTCTTGCCATTGTTGTATTTTGCAGAGCGGTTTTTCAGCTCTTCAGAAACAAGGTCGCCAATACCACCCAATTTTTTATGCCCATATGCGTCCAGATTAGTATCCTTAAAAACCATCTCTCCACCGGAAAACATGGCGCCTTCAGAAACCAGCACAATGGAATAGCGGCTGGGATTGTGATTCCGGTCCTCTGACAGCAGCTCAGTCAACCTTTCAATATCAAATTTATATTCAGGGATCACGCAGCGGTTGGCAGCCCCGGCCATGGTCGGCAGCATGGCTGTGAATCCAGCATACCGCCCGAACACTTCCAAGACCAGGAATCGTTCATGAGAGCCAGCCGTTGTCCGCAGATTGTTCACTATCTCGATGGTCCGCGTAACTGCTGTGCTGAAGCCAATACAGTAATCAGTTCCAGGAACATCATTGTCCATCGTCTTGGGAATTCCGACAATGTTTACACCTTTTTTATATAACTCCACTGCATAACTTAATGTATCATCTCCACCCATGGGAATCAAATAATCAACACCTAAATAATCAAGGTTCTTGATCACTTCAGGTGTGAGATCATTGATTTCTTCGTTATATTCTTCCTGCAGGTGAAGAGGAACATCATCCCGGGCAACTTTGCTTGGCCTGGTCCGAGAGGTGTGGAGAAAAGTTCCCCCTGTTCTTCCCATTTTATTTACCCGTTCATCAGTCAGGATTTCATAATTAAGCTGATTATCAGCTTTTTTATCCCGGCTCAACTCCATTATTCCTGCCCAGCCCCGCCTCAAACCAACTACCTGGAAACCTTCCCGTAAAGCTCGAATAGTAATCGCCCGAATAGCCGGATTTAAACCCGGAACATCACCACCACCGGTGAGAATAGCAAGCACACCTTTTTTCTTGTTCACCACTGCCATCGTTCTTCCTCCAAAAAACACTACTTTTGATTTTTACCACAATAATTATAGACGACAAATATGATTTGTGAGTACAACTCCCTATCATTTCAAAAATCTCTGAAATTTTTCGGTATTTTTTCCGGAGGACTTTACAGGCTCATTCAGTGCCGGAAAGAACTGCTACCACCTGACCCATTTCTGAGACATCATAACCCGGCCGGGTATCAACAGCGTTTCTGAAACGCGGGTCTTCCAATAATTCAAAAAGCGGCTTGAGCAGTTCTCCCAAGACAAACTCTTCCGGAATCAGCAGGTCAAATCGTTCTGTGAACAAGGGCAGAAAGTCCAGATCCAGTGCATAGGAAGCTGCTTCGATTCCCAGAGCGCAATCGGCTCGTCCGGAAGCTACAACCGCCGCCGCTGCCAGATGTGTGTATTCTTCATGGTCATATCCGTTAACGCTTTCTGGCTGGATATCTAACTGTTTTAGGTGGAAATCCAGCAGCAGCCGGGTTCCCGAGCCGCGCTGGCGATTGACTGTACTGATATCTTTCCGGATCAGATCTTCCAGACTTTGAATCTTTTTTGGATTGCCCTTTGCCAGAAATAAACCCTGCGTCCTGCCTACCAGGGTCACTACCCGCAGCGCCATGCCCGGAAGATGCTCCTGGATATACGGCAGATTGTATTCCCCGCTTTCGGGATGAAGCAAATGAGCGCCGGCTATGTGTGTCTCACCCCTTTTTAATGCCATAATGCCTCCCAAGCTGCCGACATTTACAGAAGCCAGACGGCGCTGACAGGGAGCCAGGAATTGAGAAAGCAGATCAAGCGAAATATCATGGGAGCCGATCACAAATATTGTGTTCTTCAATTCCTCTATCGACCGGAGAAGCTGCACACTCACCTGTTCTCCTGCCTGTAAACCCTGGATACCCCGGGGAATGATTACCAGTCCATCTGCCCGAACCAGCGAAGTTATCACACCAGATCCGCGGGATAAAGGAGCGGCAAGGGTTTTATCACCAATATAACCAACTGCCACTCGCAAATACTCATCATCTCCTGCTCTTGAATTCACTTTTCGGGTAATTTCTGCAGGGATGGTATGAGGATGAAAAGGTGAACGTCCCAACCATTTACCAAGCAGTGGTTCTACAAATATATCGGCTGTTAATGCGGCGGATACAGGATAACCGGGCACACCAATGATTGGTGTACTCTTCCCATCTTTTTTTACAATGCCCAATATTACCGGGTGCCCAGGTCTGACAGCGATGCCGTGCACCAACAATTCGCCGCTTTGTTCCACAATCTGAGAAGAATAATCCTCCGAACCTGCTGATGAACCTGCGATCAGCAAGATCAGATCAAACTCGCCAGCAGCCTGGACTACCTGGGTTTTAATCTTTTCAAAATCATCAGGGATATTTTCAAAACGAGTTGCTGCACCACCCCAACCATTTACCTGAGCAGCCAGAACGATGGAATTGTATTCAATGATATCCCCTTCTTTCAGAGGATCTCCGGGGTATACCAGCTCTGTCCCGGTCGGAATTACAGCAACCTTTGGTCTGCGGGCGACATCCAGCTTATCGTACCCGCAGCCGGCTGCGGCTCCCAGGTCTACTGGTCTCAGCCGATGGCCAAAGGGCAGCACCAGCTGGGTAGCCACCATATCTTCTCCCATTTCCCGGACATGAGACCAGGGAGAAACTGCGGCCCGAATGCGGATGATTTGTGGGTGACGAGGATCGTCCGAGATATTTCCATCTGCTGATAGCGGTTCAATATTTTCAATCGGGATCACAGCGTCAGCCCAATCAGGTAAGGGATCCCCTGTATCCAGATACACCGCCACGCTTCCACAAGATAAAGAGATCGGGGCAGTTTCCAAAGCACCGTGAGTATCTTCAGCTCTGACTGCAAATCCATCCATTGCAGAAGCATGATAGTGAGGTGAGCTGATTTTCGCCCACACAGTTTCTATCAGCACCCGCCCGATCGCATTTTCATCAAGGGGTATCTGTTCTGCACCAAGAGTTTGCCATAATCCTGCTTCTTCCAGGGCAGTTTGAAACCGTTTTTGCGCATCTTCTAAGGGGATGTCCGCCAGATAAATCTTTTTCATTTCTCCCCCTGTCCAAAATTGTTCTCAGGCAGTGTCCTGGCATGGTACTGTAAATCATCCGCTTCTTTATCGTAGCCTTTAGCCCGGGCATGTTCTGCAGCCTTCGTATAATAAGCCTGGGCTTGATCATAAACGCCGGCTGCCTCAAAGTGATTAGCAACACAAACGCTTCGTTCAAGACCGACACGTTCAGCCAACCATTCCGCTATCACGAGATGGCACTCTGCCTGGAGATTTTCCGGCAGGCGCTGATATGCTTGTTCCTGGAGCAGGGAATGTTTAAAGATATACTCCCGCTCTCCACTAAAAGCACTGCCAACCCGGAGAAAGGCCAGCTCCATTTCCATTAACTCATCCAGGGCAACTTGAACTTTGCCTACAATATTGTGACTTGATACATCAAGGGCTTTGGTAACCCCAGGCGATCCCCTGAAGGCTGCCAATACAGCCCCTTTCCAAAACACACGTCCTGCTATTGCTGCAAAAAATGCAGTTGCTCTTCCTTCCATTGAAAGAGAATCCAGGCGAGATTGAAGCAGCTCTTCTACTGATCCGGGCAGGACGGGAAGCTCATCCTTTTCCTCCAGGCTGAAGCCCTCTGATCTCAGCACGTTTTTAACCATCTCTTCCAGAAAATAAGGATTTCCTTCGGCCCGTTCAGCCAGGGCAGATAACAATGAGTCTGGCGCTTCTTTCAGAGCAGGATAAGCATCCCGAACAATTTCACTTGAGACCGGCAGTGGTTTAAGTTCAATCTGTTCAACGTCCTGGAAAATTTCAAGGTTCTCCTTGATGAATTCCGTTCTGGCGCAGGACAAAATCAGCAGCGGAATCTCCCGGTCAGCTGATTTCCAGAGATAATTTATCATTGCCAGGCTTCCACTGTCAGCCCACTGCAAATCATCGAGAATAAGGACAACCGGCCCTCGCTGTGATGCCCGGTTGAACAACTCTGCCTGGAGGAGAAAAGAACGCTCGATTCTCAGTTTAGGATCGGTATTGAAAGGCTCCAGATAGCGGCTTTTATCCCAGGTAACGCCAATCTGGTCGCCCAGAAAATGGGCGGCTTCCACTGCTGTCACTTCACCCAATGCCTGTCCCCAAAGAGTTAGCACACCGTCAATAGTTTTTTTCCTGGCAGATTCAACCGGATCATCTTCATTTAAATCAAATCGATTTGACCAGAGTTCTTTCCAGAGGTAAAACGGTACCTGGGAAGTTTGTTTCAGCGCCCGGCTGGACATTACCGTCAGCAGAGGATTTTCCGTTTCAAGCTGACCGGCAAATTCAAAAAGCAGTCGTGATTTTCCAACCCCAACATCACCAGTGACGAGAACCAGCTGAGTTTTGTTTTGCTGCCGGGTGTGTTGAAATAAGTCCTCCAGGCGGGCCATTTCCTCTTCCCGGCCAACCAGGATGGTTTTCAGACCGCCTTTACTGCGGTAACGAAGTTTCGTGGGTTGAGGCAGCTCTTCCAGGATCTGGAAAATATTTACCAGCTTTTTTGTTCCCACCAATTGAACAGGCGTTAATCGTTTGACCTGAAAAGCTCCCCGGATAGATTGGTAAGTTGCTTCACTGACAATTAATGACCCCTGTTCAGCGTTTTCTTCCATTCGTTGAGCGATTCTTACCGTGTTACCTAATACGGTATATTCCCCATGGATGCCCACATTTCCAGCTAGAGCCAGACCGGTGTGAATACCCATCCTGAGCTGGAGTGTTTTTGCTTCTGAATATTCAGTATTTTCTTTGAATTTATTCAATCCCGTCAGGAGTTCGAGGCTGGCAGAGACCGCTCTTTCTGCGTCATCTTCCAGAGATTCCGGCACTCCCCAGATCACCATAATTGAATCCCCCAATTGTTTATCGACAAAACCTCCATGCTCCTCGACGATCTTATTAAGCCGCGACCACAAATCCCGCATCAGGCCGCTGACGATTTCAGGATCCAGTTGATCCGCCAGGGTGGAAAAACCCAGGATATCCGCAAAAAGCACACTTACCAGGCGGCGCCCTTCTGGGAATTTGGATTCAACGTCAACTGACATAAAAGATTCTCCTCCGGGAGATTGAAACGGGTCTATCTTGCTGAAACTTATTTAACCTTATTCTACCAAGTTTTTAATCTGCGATAAAACTAATCCTAAATAATAATCATAATAAGGGACCAAACATGGGCAGCCCGGGTTTTCTTGATTAATATAATTTAATCACCAAGTGATTTTTACCGCTCTATTTGAAAACAGCACAAACAAACTGCATTGAATACCGAGAGTATTGTAATTAATTTTTTAGTATGCTATTATCAAAAATACAGGAACTTATAAAACCATTCTAATTCTAATATCCAATATCTAAGCTAAGCAATGTCGCTCTTCAAGAAACAATGCCAAGAAAATCCAGGCATTGTTTTTTTTATCCATCATTATCAATTTATCTAGGAGGTATTCCATGGCTTGGAAATGGTATGAAATCTCATCCTATAAAGCCTCAATAGGAGGTTCTAGCTACTATGGAGGTGTGCAGCTCTTCGGAGATGGCTTTTACGCACTTTTGAAGTTCCACAAAGAAGGCCCTCTGGGCAATGCCTCAGCTCCCACAACTTTTGGACAACGCTTTTATAGCCACATGGATTATCAGCAAATGAGTGCTATCGTAGATCTTTTACGCAACGAGAAACCGATCCGCTTTGGCTGGTATGATCAAAATCCCAATCTCTTTCACCTTATGACGGGAGAAGAGCCTGTCGGCGAAGGGGATGGACTCCTTGCTGAAGATGCGGATTAAAACGCGTTATATGTTTAGTTAATCGCAATATCAAAAGCAGCAGCCTCATTAACAATATTAAAGGGAGATGTGACAAAGATGACCACTAATAATCCTAAAAATAAGATGGAAACCAAACTCAATATCGGCATGCTTAGTCTTACAGATCTTAGTGTGATTCCAGAAAAAGCTGTCATTGAGAAGAAGCCAACCAGCGGCTATAAACATTGTTACACCACTGGACCTTTTCTATTGCCGCAAAATTCCGGCTCCCTGGACTGGACAATTCTCAATAATGCCACTACTGAGCAAAAGGTACGTGTGACGGTATTCAAATGCCCCGTTGGGACGGTTAAGACTCCAGTACCACCAGGTGCTCTTGTGGTATCTATTGATCCGGGAGAGAGCACTCACAACGCCAATGAATACACGGAAGGTTTTTCCTATGAGGTTCAGGTCGAATGCAACAGTAAACTAATTTTCCCCTATGTTTCCGTGTGGCCGGGAAATTTTGGTGTAGTTATCCCGGGAACTGGAATCAATTCAGGATCGTTCATTCGAAAGTTGACTTGAGAGTAATATCACTTTTGATGAAATGAATAATTTATAGTGAACAAAAAAACCGGCACCAATCACTCTATCCCTGCAGCATCTGCCAGACAGCTTAGATGAATGCAGGATTCATTGAACGCTTTCAGCATACAGATGTGAAGCAAACCCTCGTATACTTCCTCGCTGAGAGTTAAACCCAGCCGGGGCCTAACCTGTCGCATAAGTTTTCTTAGTGTCAATTGCTGTACTTTTCCCTATTATTTCTGTACTCCTCAGGATTATCGTAATCGCTGAAATTCTCATATCGAGAGTGGGGATCCTTTACTTCTGAGGCATGTTTAATGGGGCACCAGTATTCTTCCGTGCGAGCGACGATCTCTTTGGTATAAGCCGCCAGTCCATTAGCATAGCCGCAGTAAACACAATTAATTTTTTGGATTCCGTTTAGATAGGTTAAATGATAACGGTCAATGATGAAATAATATTCACGCTTAACAATCGGAATGCCATAAACTCTGAAACAACTGTGCTGATAAAGAAAAACCGCCAGATCAAGAATCGTCAGGGGAACGATCAAGGAGTAAATAATCGGAGAGACGATTACTCTCTCTATTCGAGAATTAACAACGCGGTTTTTGAGTATTTCTCCCTGAGTTTTAATCCTCCCTTCAAACTGGATTTTCTGCTCTTTATACTGCTGAATAAATTGAAGATTCATATAATTTATTTTCCTTCTCTATTCCCGTTTCCGGGCAAATTATTAGTAAAAACCTGCTATTGAAAAAAACGAAACAATTGCCAAAAAAAATATCTGTCGGAATCTAGGCTGGTAGAGAGTTGTCGTCTTTCGTTCTACTGCGGACGATACGGGAAATCTGGCGGGTGAACTCACTCAACAGGAACCGTTTCTCCTCGCTCAGTTGGGCTAATACAGCCTGGTAGCGCCCTGCCTGGGCTGATAGCCCGGAAGAAATCTTCTTATTTATCTGCTCAACGAGTGAAAGAGATAATCCAATCCCGGGTACCGCACTTAAATCTATTTCTCCTGGCAGCCCTATTCGATTTAGATTTTTTAGGGGATCGATGGTTTCAGCCCGCTCCTGGAGCGAGTGCAAAGCCAGGATAATGGCAGTGTTCATTTCGGTTAGAAACACCAGCGGAGAAGGCTGGTCTGGCAAGCGCGACAACAGCTCATTTAAGAAAGTTTCATAACCGGCAGCCTGGCCTTCCTTAAGCTGGGATACAATCTGCTTTTTGATTCCTTCCCAATCTTTATCTGAAGCTGAAGTTGAACCACCGTTAAGTATTTGCAGCGCTCGTTCTGCCTTGGGAGTGGGGCTGAAAAGCACACTGGACCGCCCGGGACCGCGATCCCCATCCGGGAGATGGTACTCTACCTCCACTAAACCGCGTTCTTCCAGCAAACGAAGCATCTCGTAGGCTGTGACATTGCCCACACCCAGGCGCTCTGCCAGAGCGACGTAGTGGATGGGTCCATCCATCTCCTGATGCAAATCGAGGAATTTATTGAGGAATTCTCGCTGGCGCCGGGTGAGTTTTTTTTCCATAGATGTTTTTCCGAAAATTACGAAAGTATTATACCATTTTTCCTCACCAGAGGCAATTGTGATCTAAATGAATGTATTTAGGATTAATTCTTCACTTGCGCTTAGTAGAGAGGAAGAACAAGAAAAAGCATCAGAGGAAAATGAAGAGGAGGAGGAAGAAGAAACCTCATGTTGACTGACAATTCACTGATTGATATAATCTTGAAGCCATCAGAAGGCATCAGCTTTTTCATTCTACCAAGGCACAATTGAAGAATTATCAGAGGGAGAAAGCCTACAAAATGCGGGTGTGGCCAAGTGGTAAGGCATCAGCTTCCCAAGCTGACATCCACGGGTTCGAATCCCGTCACCCGCTCTCTAAGACCTGAATCAAAAAACCTTCCCCGAAACGAGGAAGGTCTTTTTGTTTAATTAAGACCTCGGAAGTCTTCAAGGGACCCAGCGAGAGAAAATATCTCAGAGACCTCCGAGGTCTGACTCACTCCGGGTCAAACAGGCAGCCGGTGCCGCGCACATTGCTGACCCATTCCTCCGCCCCCGCGAAGAGAGCCAATTTCTTGCCGTATATATACGGGAAAACTTACAATTCTCCAGGAATCCAACTTAATAATTAAAGATCTTGTAAGGAGATAGTGGATACATTGGATTTATAATCATCAATGTGATTCTGAATAACAATCAGTTTAGCCTTAAAGGACATGAACCATGAAAACCATTAGGATATTCTTGGTATTAATAACTTTAGTTTTGATTGCCTCCTGCTCACAAAATGCTAATTCTCAGGAACACGATACTTCCAGTTTATCCCAGACTGGAGAGAAAACCTGTGGCGACAGCGTTTGCAATGGCCCAGAAAACCAAACAAACTGCCCAGAGGACTGCGGCACCACCGAGGTAGGCGCTGTTAGAGAAAGTTCAGATGCAGAAAATTACTCTAGTGAGGAAACAGATACTGGATTTCGATATGTCTCTTCCTCGGGGACAATAGAAACACATGCTAACCTGGCAGCCTCAGGGGATTTTAGTGGAGATTATTTTGAGTACAGCGGTTTTTACAGCATTGAACTCTGGTTCCCGATGGAAGGAGGCAAGGCAGTTCAACAACGTAACTCCATTACACTCACCGAATTCAAAGCCTTATTCCAAGGTGAATCCTCTTGCCGGCCTTGCGACTGGGAACCTGAGGAACAAGCCTATCAACCAGTTAGCTTTGATCTGGAGGCAGTTCTCAATCTGGATGGTGTTACCGAAAATAACAAATCGGCTGATGAACTTGTATACCAATTGATAAAGGTTCCTCAACAATCCTTCTCGGTCAGCGTTTCCTGTCCCTGTCCCGGTTCTCAGGCTGATTATTCAGATTCGGCTGCCTATCAACAACTACTTGGATGGTTCTTCCAAAAACTGGTCAATCCGATTCAATTAAACGCATTGGAAACCAATCAGGTGGAGGAATTTACCCTCAATCCACTCGGATATATCAGTATTCCAGAAGAGAATCTCTCCTATATCCTCGTTCCAGATCTCAACACACCATGAAGAAATAACCTACCAGTATTGAATCCTGATCCTTGGTTATGATTTATCATCTGAAATGGGTTTACTCCCAACGTGTGTGGCCACGCGGTAGTCTTCGCGGTAAGGCATCAGTTTCCCAAGCTGACATCCACGGGTTCGAATCCCGTCACCCGCTCTCTAAGACCTGAATCACTCCGGGTCAAATAGGTAGCCGGTGCCGCGCACATTGCTGACCCATTCCTCCGCCCCCGCAAAGAGAACCAATTTCTTGCGCAGCCGGCTAATCATCGGTCTTAATACTTCCGGCGCTTCCATTTCAGGGATCTCAAACCCCTGCACCAGGAATACAATTTCCTGATGGGTCATCACCCGTCCCCTGTTCTCCAGGAAAATACTCAGCAACTTACTTTCTGTAGGCGTCAACTGAGCGCGTTCGCTTCCGCGCCACATTTCACGCCGCTCAAGATCCACCGTGATCCCCCTGGGCAAGTTCACCACCCTCCTGGCCGGCAGTTCCTCGGTGCGAATGCCTTCCACATCCTTAAGCTGATCCAAGGAAGACTCTAACTGCTCAATCAGGATTTCTTTCCTGGTCCGGGTTTCTTTTTCAGATAAAGCCTTGCTGATACTGAGCAGAATCTCGTCTGCAGTATAGGGTTTCAGCATATAGTCTTGCGCGCCGCTGCGGATGGCTTCAATAGCTGATTCCAGCGATCCATACCCGGTGATAATAATAATCCGGGTATCAGGATGATATTTCCTGATCTCATGCATCACTTCAACTCCATCTATGCCGGGCATCCTGATATCCAGCAGCACCAGGTCATATTTCTCTCCGGACAGGGCTTCCAGGGCAACATCACCTGCACCGGCTGAGTCCGCCTGGTATTCTTCCGTCCGCAGTAATTCTTCCAGGGATTCGCGAACCCCTTTATCGTCATCAACAATCAGAATTTTCGCAGCCATAATCTTCCTCCACCTTAAGAACCATTAAATCGCTTTGGCTGATTTCCTCTGGGTTTTTATTCAACCCTTCTCTTGATTATGTACTTGTATCATATCATATCTGGTTTAGACCTATCTAGACCTCCAAGGCCTACAAAAAGGCCTATTTATCCCTGGGCAGTCGGCGATTAAAATCGCTCTTTAGGGCTGGTCCTTCTACAAGTTGATCCTGAGCGGACTCCGAGTGTAACCGAGGAGAGAGTCGCAGGGCTCAGGACAGGCGCCAAATGTCAACCTGCGTTGACGTTTAAGTTTTGGCTAAACCATAAGCAAAGAGTAATCCTTTAGCGTCCCTGGAGAGGGACGCCCAGCGAAGCTCCTTCTACGACTTTCGCGAAGCATCTACCCTTTGGGTAAAGGGCAGTCGGAACTTAGAGGATGTAACCTCTTATTCTAGACCTCAGAGGTCTTAAAGACCTCTGAAATCTATTGTATATTACTTCTATCATACAAAACTTTCCTCCTTTTTGCAATTTAGAGGATTTTTGTCCCCTTAATCAAGCTGGAAAAATCCACTCATGTTATACTTCACTAAAAGCGGACAAAAATCGACAGGAGCGGATATATGAAAGATTATTTGGCGGTAGCAGACTTTTCAGCGGAGGAACTGCAGTCCATCCTCGATACCGCGATTGAGTTAAAAACAGAATGGAAAAAGAATGGAAATCCGCCTATTTTAAAAGATAAAGTGCTGGCGATGATTTTCCAAAAACCCAGTTTACGAACCCGGGTTTCCTTTGATATGGCAATGCGCCACCTGGGTGGAGATGCTTTGTATCTCTCTCCAGCGGAGATCGGGCTCGGCAAACGGGAGTCTATCGCGGATATCGCCCGGGTGCTTTCAGGATATGTAGATGTCCTTATGGCTCGAGTATTTGATCACCAACACATCCTGGAATTGGGTAAATGGTCAGAAATCCCGGTCATCAACGGATTAAGTGACTACAACCATCCCTGCCAGGCAGCCGCGGACGCCCTCACTATCCAGGAGAATTTTGGATCCCTGAAAGGCATTAAAGTTACCTATATCGGGGACGGCAATAACGTAGCTGTCTCGCTGATGCATTTCTGCGCCAAACTCGGCGCTGATTTTACTATCGGACATCCGGAAGGCTACGGCATCAATCCTGAAGCAGTCGCCCTGGGCGAGAAATTCGCGGCAGAAAGCGGAAGCTCGATCAGCCAGCTGAACGATCCGCGAGAAGCAGTCTCTGGCTCCCAGGTAATTTACACCGACACCTGGGTCAGCATGGGGCAGGATGAAGAGGCAGCCGGGCGAAAAGAGGTCTTCCCCCCCTTCCAGGTGAATCAATCCCTCCTGGAAGGAGCAGAGAAAGACGCTATTGTGCTGCATTGTCTGCCAGCCCATCGTGGTGAGGAAATCACCGATGAAGTTGCGGATGGTCCCAATTCCCGCCTTTTCCCCCAGGCACACAACCGGCTCCATGCCCAGAAGGCAATTCTGGTCAAACTATTAACCTGACTTATAAAGCGGCGAGGTGCAACTGATGAATATTTGTATACCAAAAGAACGGCGCGATTCTGAATACCGGGTCGGACTAACACCGGCAGGAATTCAACTCTTAACCCAGCAGGGACATATTTGCTTTATAGAAAAGGAAGCCGGTGTAGGAAGTGGTTTTTCTGACCATGCTTACCAGGAAGCCGGCGCTACAATTGTTTACAGCGGGGAAGAAATCTACGGTCGGGCTGACCTGATTCTTAAGGTCTCATCTCCCATAAAGGAAGAATACGACTGGATGCAGGAAGGATTAACCCTGCTTGGATTCCTCCATCTCTCAGCCGGAGGATCAGCGAAAGTAGATACCCTGCTGAGTAAAAATATTACCGCCATCGGCTATGAAATTATCCAGATAGAGAACGGTTCCCTGCCGGTATTAAGACCTCTCAGCCAGCTGGCCGGAAGAATGATCCCCCAGGTAGCGGCCACCCTGGCTCAAAACAATTATGGAGGCAAAGGATTTTATGTTGGAGGTGTACCCGGAATCCCAAGGGCCAATGTGGTGATCCTTGGAGCCGGGACAGTAGGCCGCAATGCTGCCCGCTCCTTCCTGGGACTGGGCGCCAATGTGCACATGCTGGACAGCTCCCTGGAAGTTCTTCAGCAAATTGATCGTGAATTTTCCACCAGGGTAAATACCCTGATTTCCTATCCCTTTAACATCCATAAAATCTGCTCGCTCGCTAATATATTTGTCGGCGCGATCCTGGTGCCGGGGGCTTCTTCCCCAGTGGTTGTTACCCGGGAAATGGTCCAGCAGCTTCATCCCCGGTCAATCATTATTGACAGCTCTATTGACCAGGGCGGCTGCTTTGAAACCAGCCGTCCCACCACCCACAGCAATCCCACTTACCTTGAAGAGGATGTCATCCATTACTGTGTGCCAAATATGACTGGTGTCCTGGGTCGGACCGGAACCCATGTCCTGAGCAATGCAATCTGGCCATATATCGCCCAGATTGCCGAGCTTGGAATCAAAAAATCCCTTAAAACAAACCCGGCGTTAAACAATGGTGTTTACATACATCAGGGGAAGGTCGTTAAACAAGTACTGACCAACGCCCTGGAGGGCAGGAAAAAGCTATGAGCTGGACTGATCAATACAAACAAAAAGTTGTTACCCCCGCGGAAGCAGTAAAAGCAGTTAAATCCGGTGACCGGATCTTCCTTACCGGTAACTGTTCCGTACCAAAAACGGTCTTGTCTGCTCTAGTGGATCGAGCGCCAGAGCTTCAGGATGTAGAAATTTGCCAGGCTTTAACAACTGGATCTGCTGACTATGTCAGCCCGGAATTGGAGGGACATCTGCGGGTGAACACCATGTTCATCAGCCATAACATCCGCGAAGCTGTCCAGAATGGGGGGGCGGATTTTACTCCGGTGTTATTATCAGAGTTTCCACTCTTGTTTAAAGATAATTTCCTCCCGGTAGATGTGGCCTTTGTGCACCTCTCTCCCCCTGATCCGCACGGCTACTGCAGCTTCGGCGTGGAAGTAGGATTAAGTAAAAGCCCTGCCGAATCAGCACAGATAGTCATCGCCGAAATAAATGAACAAATGCCCCGCACCCTGGGGGATTCCTTCATCCACGTCAGCGCGATCGACTATATTGTACCGGTCGACTACCAACTTCCTGAGCTGCCAATGGGGGATGGAAACCCATCAGACACGGTTAAGAAAATTGCCAGTTACATCGCTGAGTTGATTCCGGATGAAGCGACCATGCAAATGGGCATCGGCGCCATTCCGGACGCGGTGCTGCATTATCTTTTTGACAAGAAAGACCTGGGCATTCATACTGAATTGTTTTCAGATGGTGTGATCGACCTGGTTGAAGCGGGCGTCATAACGAATTCAAAAAAATCTTTACATCCCGGAAAAATCGTCGTTGGATTTATCCTGGGCACAAAACGCCTTTATGACTGGGTTCACAACAACCCGCTGTGCGAGTTTCTCCGCACAGAATACATCAATGATCCCTTTATTGTCTCTCAAAATGACCGCATGGTAGCTGTCAACTCTGCAATTGAGATTGACCTTACCGGCCAAGTCTGCGCGGACAGCATCGGCACCAAGCTGTACAGTGGTGTTGGAGGACAGCTGGATTTCATTTACGGCGCCTCCCGTTCAAAAGGCGGTGTGCCCATTATCGCGCTGCCGAGTACTGCGAGGGACTTCAGCCGGATTGTCCCCACCTTAAAACAAGGTGCCGGGGTAGTCACAACCAGGAACCACATCCATTATGTGGTTACAGAGTACGGCGTGGCAGATCTGTACGGTAAAACCATCCAACAACGGGCGCAGTCATTGATCGATGTTGCTCATCCCAAATTTAGAGAAGAGTTAACCAAAGAAGCGAAAGCTTTGCATTATATTTAGATTGTTTATTCAGTGGGTTGTAAATTGAATTTTTTTAGAGAGAGCAGACTATGAACCGCCGGGCAAAAATCATTGCCACGCTGGGACCTGCCAGCGATGATAAAGAAACAATCAGAAACCTGCTTACAGCCGGTATGGATGTAGCTCGAATTAACTTCTCACACGGTGACCTGGAAAGCCATGCCCGGGTAATCCAGACCCTGCGAGAAACAGCCCGGGAGCTTAACCGTCCAATCACAATCCTCCAGGATCTCTCTGGCCCAAAAATCCGCACCGGAGAAATACCGTCCGGAGTGATCAACCTGATCCAAGGAAAACAGTTCACTCTCACGACTGATAATATCCAGGGAACAGAGGAAATTGTCTCTGTAAATTATTTAGATCTACCTCAAAGTGCAGAAGTGGGAGGCCGGATTCTTCTGGATGATGGAAAACTTGAATTAAAAGTAAAAGAGATCAAGGGCAACCAGGTCATAACCGAAGTCATCCAGGGGGGAGTGCTGAAACCCCGTAAAGGCGTCAACCTGCCGGGGGCGAATTTGACCATCCGGACATTGACAGATAAAGACATCGTTGATCTAAAATTTGGTTTAGCCCATGATATTGATGTACTGGCACTGTCCTTTGTGCGGAGCGCAGAGGATATTAAAAGGCTTCGCCAGGAGATCAAGAAGATCAACCCGGATCATGGGGGCATTCCAATCATAGCCAAGCTGGAACACCCAGACGCAATTGAAAATCTGCATAAAATCATCCATGAAGCAGATGGCGTTATGGTAGCCCGGGGAGATCTGGGAATCGAAATGCCTCCGGAATCTGTCCCGATTGAACAAAAACGGATCGTTTCCATGGCGAACAAACATCTCAGTTATGTGATTATCGCCACCCAAATGCTTGATTCCATGGTGGACAACCCCCGCCCTACCCGGGCAGAAGCCTCCGATGTCGCCAATGCTGTGCTTGATGGAAGTGACGCGGTGATGCTCTCAGGAGAGACCGCCATTGGCAAATTCCCCATAAAAACCGTCCAGATGATGTCTTCAATTATCCGGCAAAGTGAAGATCATATCGACGAATGGGGACATTCTTATTTCGACCCGGCTGAAGATGCCATTCATGGTGATGCAGTTGCCATTACCCGGGCGGCCAGGGAACTGGCTCACGACCGTTCTGTCGCTGCCATCGCTGTTTTTACCAGGAGCGGCAGGACTGCAAAACTGATGTCCAAAGCCCGACCGCATGTTCCCATCCTGGCTTTTACCCCTGTAGAAAAGACCTACCAGTATCTTTCAATGCTGTGGGGTATAACTCCGTACCTCATCCCGCAGGCAGCTACTATCGAGGAGATGATCGGCCACGTTGAAACAGCAGTTATAGAAGGAACACCGGTAAAACCGGGTCAGGAAATAGTCCTTATTGCAGGGTTCCCGATTGACAAAATGGTTCCTCCCAACCTGGCGCTCCTTCATACCGTAAAATCAAGATAAAGTTTCACCACAGCGAACTCAATCAATCTGTTAGTATTAGTTTATCCCTCTGAAGTTTGAGGGATCTATTCACCACCCCCGGGGGCAGCAAATGAAAAATCAGCCTTTTATCCGTGGTGAACAAATTACCCAACCAATTCCTTTGGAAGAATTCCTGCCTGCTTATAGATCTGGCGTGGTAAGTTTCTGGTTAAATCATCTACCTTCCCGACCCGATTTAGTTATCTCCCCCTTTGGTGATTCTCCGCTAGAAGCGCTTGAAGCCGCAGCAGCAGGTTACCGGGTTGTGGTCCCAATCCATAACCCCATCATCAGATTCCTGTTAAACCGCCTTGCGCAGCCGATCTCAAAAGAGGAATTAAATTCTGCTCTTGTCCGTCTTTCTTCCAGTTATAAGGGAAAGGAGCGGCTAAAGCCATTTATTTTATCCCTATACGAAACAGAATGCCCCCACTGCGGAAGGATGACCTCCGCCAGATCATTTACCTGGTCCAAATCAAGGGGAGAACCTGTCCGGAAAACCTGCCTTTGTTCCAACTGCGGTGAACCTTCTGAAACTCCTGTTTCCCAGGAGGATCTCCAAAAAGCTCTGGCCTACAAAGAGAACAGCCCTTCCCATGCCCGGGCTCTTACCCGGGTGGCCCCACCGGATGATCCAATCCGTTTCCAGGCGGAAAATGCGCTCAAGACTTATCCGCATCGGACTGTTCACGCCTTATTTACCATCCTTAACAAACTTACCGGATTTGACCTTTCTCCGGAAGAGAGAATTAATCTGGAAATGCTCTTGCTGCATGCGTTTTACCGCTGCAGTAATTTAAACTCATCCCCGGTTTCGGAAAGGGAATCCGGAACATCCGCAGATTGCGATACCTACAGGGAAGAAAATGTCTGGTTTGCCCTGGAAGAAGCCCTCGATATCTGGGAAAATGGTCAAACCTCTGTTCCAGTTGCTACCTGGCCAGACCTGCCGCCAGATTCTGGGGGAATATCGATTTATCCCGGACGGGTAAGAGATCTTATTCCCCAATTGAAAGACATTGATCTCAGTGCTGCCTTGATGGTATTTCCAAAACCAAACCTGTCTTTTTGGTCACTCAGTGCACTTTGGACTGGCTGGTTGTGGGGGCAGGACGCAGCTGCGCCGCTAAGAAACATTCTCAGCTTGCAAAATCTTGATTGGGTCTGGCTCACCCGGGCAATCAAGAGCACTTTATCCGGGCTGGAAGAAATCCTTCCGCCTGGGATCCCCTGTTTTGGGCTGCTTCCCAATCTCGAGATTGAATATTTAATCTCTGTTGGAACGGCTGCCTGCGCAACAGGATTTGCCCTCACGGATATCGCGGTGGACCCTGATCTACCGCAAGGTCAAATCATCTGTACAACTGGGGAACAATTGGCAGCGAACCCAACAGCAAAATCAATGAAGGAAACCATCCGCTCCGCGGGATTTGAATTCCTGAAGGTGATGGGAGAACCAAAACACACCCTGTCCATATACAGCGCCGGGTTGGCGTCGATCGCATCGGAGCAAGCCCTGCTGGGTTCAGAGGAAGATAACCTGGCCGATGTTTATCTTCAGCTGGTTAAGAACTTTGAAGAATCCATTGCTTATCGACAGGGCTTCTTACATTTTCCTAAATCCGAAACCTGGTGGCATCAAGAACTGAGCTCCTCAGCTGATCCTCACTCAGATCGAGTAGAACAGGCACTTGTCAATTTCCTTGCAAAAAGCAGCTCTCCCCTGCCGGAAGTTGATATCTATACCCATCTTTATCATAAATTCCCTGGGTTAGCTACTCCCCAACAAGGATTGATCGAAGTTTGTCTAAAATCGTATGCAGAAAAAACCAGCGGAACTCAATCCGGCTGGGAATTAAGTTCAAGCGACCAGCCTTCAAACCGCAGACAGGACTTAAAGGAAATTGAAGATATTCTTACCCTATTGGGTAATCAATTGGGGTTTGAAATTATAAAGGCAGCGCCGATAGGTAATATCCTTTGCCTGGTTTGGAAAAACAAAGGCGAGACCAGCTATACATTTTATATCTCTGCTTCAGGGAGCTTAAACAAAATTATTACCGGATTTGATTCCTCCCTGGCGAACCCCTGGATTATCCTGCCCGGCAGCAGAGCAGAATTAATCCACTACAAAATCGAGAACAATAATCCTCTGGCAAAAGCAATTCAAAATTCCTGGGGACTGGTCAAATACCGCCATATCCGCCGCATAGCAGATGAAGGAGGATTGACAAAGGAAAATCTCCAGGAACGTTTAGCCCTGGATCCTTTTACCTCTGACGCGCCGCAGCTGCCACTTATTTAACAAAGGTTTAAGGTTTAAGGTTTAAGGTTTAAAGTTTAAGGTTAATAATTTTCCAATTTTAACATTTGATCCGCAATTTAACCAACACACCCGGTCATTCATGACCGGGCTGCAAAACAACATTGCAAACAGCGCCCAATATATTGGGCTAAACAACTCCTCAACTTGCCTAAGACAGGCCTTTCGAGGTTCTCTCCCTCACTCAATCTCCCCGTCTCCCTGTCTCCCTGTCTCCCTGTCCCCCGTCTCCCTGTCTCCCAGTCACTTAGTCACCAATTCACCGTAGCTCCCTTAAGCGAATACTAAAAGTGCACCTAGGGAGTAGGAGTAGGCGTATCAGTCGGAGTAGGCGTGAATGTACTTGTATCTACGGGAGTCTCACTCACCGTGGGTGTCAAAGTCGGTGTGGGCGAAAGAGTAACTGTCGGAGTAGGAGTCTCTGTGGGTGTGGGAGTCGGGGTAGGAACTTGAATATTTATCTGGATTCTTTTCTCCGCATGTCCATCATTTGTACCGGTCATATACAACCGCAGAGTGACCCATCCAGTTGGCAGTTCACTAATATCCCAGGAAGAAATTTCTGTCATTTCTGAAAGCGGATTATCAATCATCTTAAGAATTTCCCACATAACTGGATCCCTACCAAGTCCGTATTCCAGTCGGGCTTCCTCGAAATTTCCAGTTGCATCAGCTTTGGCAAAAATCTTTAACGGACCAGAGTTAATAACATCATCCTGCCTGGGAGATGCAAATTCCAAAATAGGCCGAGGGTCATCAGCATCGCAAACATTATCCTCGTTGATAACGTAAGGATTTCTTGTAAATCCCATACTCTTCGCCCAATCCTTTCCGGGATTTTTTGTTGTTATCCACTTAATTGCCCAAGGATCATCCAGATGAATGCCTGTATGTTTCTCGATGTACCCGGAGCATTCCTCAGAGGCTAGTTTTTTTGTCCAGGTATCCACCATAACTTCTTCCCACAGATCCTGATCTGCAGGCAGTGGCAGTTGATCTGCAGCAAAATATTCGCTGCGCTGACTGGGGCAATATTTGGAAGGTTCTGTCCCGGAAATGGAGCAAATTACCCGTTCAATAATGCCTGCAGGTCTTGAAAATCCGGTGGGATTTCCCCCGGTCAACTGCTGGATTCCTTCCTGCATGACTTGGGCCCAGATTGGCGCCGCTCCTGTCAAACCACTGGTATCCTGCATGGGCGTATAGTCTGCATTACCAACCCAGACCCCTACAGCCAAATCAGGTGTATAACCCAGAGTCCAGTTATCACGGTAATCATTGGTTGTGCCTGTTTTTGCGGCAGCTTTAAATGGAAGGTTAATGATTGAATTCGTTCCAAAAGCAGGGATGCGGGCATGATAATCCGACAAGATTGAAGAGATCAGGAAAGCATGTTCTGGCCGGATAACCTGTTCACCTGCCAGCGGCTGATGCTCAAAAATCAAGTTTCCCTGGTAATCTTCAATTCTGGTAATTGCCACGGTAGGAATCTGCCGGCCGCCATTTGCGAAAGTAGCATACACCTCAGTTAACTCCAGCAGGGAAACATCACCACCGCCCAGGGTAAGGGAAAGGCCATAGTCATTCCTGGCAAAGGTTGATATGCCCACACGCTGAGCAAATGGAATCAATCCTTCCTCTTTTTCTGTTTCCGGGTCATCATAAATACCAATAAAACTTAATGCCTTCACAGCCGGGACATTATATGAATTTGCCAACGCTGAACGCAGCGTAACCGGTCCGTGATATTTTTCATCATAGTTTACAGGAACATAAGGATCCCGGGGGTCATTCGGGTCTCCCGAGGGAGGAAATTCTGAACGAACATCCCAAATCAGGGTAGCAGGAGTCCAACCCTGTTCAAAAGCTGCCACGTAGGTTAAAGGTTTTATGGAGGAACCCGGCTGCCGGGGGCTGAGCGTCATATTGATTTCCCCCTGAACATCCTTATTATCAAAATCCGCTGATCCTACCATTGCCAGAATCTCACCGGTAGCAGGACGAAGGGCTACTAAAGCACCATTGGTTACATGCTTTCCCTGAAGTTTTTCGACTTGTTCAAAAACAATTTGCTGAGCTCGATCCTGCAGACCCGGATCAAGTGTCGTATACACAGTGAACCCTGAACGGTAGATGGTTTGCGGGTCATAATTGCTCTCCAGGAGAGATCGGATGTAATAAACCCAATGGGGATACAAAAGCTCGGTATAAGGTACTTCAAATTGGTAAGAGCGGATTTCCTCTGCTGCTGCAACCGCTTCCCCCACTCCGATACAGATTCGCTGCAGATTGTTGCTTACAAATATACAGTTATCTTCCTGGCTGGTTTGATACATCAGAACCAAAACGTTTTCATGTCGGCCAAGCGTCACATCCCGATTGGTGTATATATCATAAACAGCAGGAAGCTGCGGCAGCCCGGCCAGGAACGATGCCTGACCCAGGGTAAGATGCTTCGCAGAAGTACTGAAATAGGTCTGGGCAGCCGCTTCTACACCATAGGACAGGTTGCCGAAGTTAATCTCGTTCAAATACAACTCAAGAATTTCATCTTTTGAATACCGGCGAGTGATCTCCGCCGCTAGAATCGCTTCCCTAAGCTTCCGGGTATATGTTCGGCTGACTTGTTCTTCTGGAGAGAGCAGCAGCATCTTGGTCAACTGTTGGGTAATAGTAGAAGCTCCAGAAACAATTTCATCGCTGATCAGGTTGTACCAGAACGATCTGGCAATTGCCAGAACATCATATCCCGGGTGACTGTAAAAATTTGAATCTTCTGTCGCTATCGTTGCTGCAACCAGGTAAGGAGAGATTTCATCCAACGAGACATAGGTTCTCCGTCCAGCAGTAGGATCCAACAGCTCGTATAACACATTTCCTTCTCTATCCAGTATCCTCGTAGTCTCAAACTTGGCTGCCTGTTCCCGTAAATCCTCTACCGTCGGAAGGGTTGCAGCAATCCTGTTATAGTGATAAATAGCAAATGAGCCCGCTATAAGAGCCAACACAATACCGGCGATCAAAGCCATCACCAGCATTCGAAAAACACATCCCCATCCCTCTCCCCGATTCCATCCACCTGGACCAGCTTTTTTCCACCAGGACATAAGTTTAGATGTGTTATCTGGCGGTAAAGCAACTGTCCTGGATCGGTTAATTGATGCAGGAGATGTTTTCCCCCGTACAGGCGCTTCATCCATTCGCCGGGGAAGCGGCATTCCCCGGGAATCCAATGCCGGGGGTGGAGTATGGGGAGTGGATCCCAAAGAAGGGGGCGGTGTATCGTCCAACGGCGATCGAGAAAGTTCAGCAGACTCTCCGAGTACTTCAGTCTCGTCAAAGCTAGGATCTAATGCAGATGATTCTGATCCAGAAGAATTGGGTTTTCTCTCTGCTGGCTCACTTGCGCCTTCCTCAGCCCTTTCTGTCTTGGGCACAGCGTTTTCTGAACTTCCTTTTCCAGACCCTTGCATAATCTCACCTTCGTTTGGTATTCCAAGAGAATCCAACTGGGATTTGATCAAATCTTCGTCTTTTTCCAGCTCATCAGCCCCCTCAATCAAATCCTTAAATCGTTGTTTGGGTTTTTTGGGTTGTTCTGTTTCAGTCATATGCGTTTTCTGTGTGAAATCACTAATTGAAAACTTCTGCTTTACTTGCTTGTTCTTGAGGTATTCTAGCATAAATAAGCGAATTTCACCCTTTTTACTGTTGAATAACAATCGGGAATGAGATGAATAAAATTAGAACTTATCCCAGGATATTTATTCCCAGATTGACTGGTATTGAAGCACAAACTACAATATTTATTATGAACCGTAATTCCTGGAATAGGGACCTGCCAGAATCTTTTTACCTGACCGCGGAAAACCGCTTTACCAGCTATGATCCTGATCAAAACCGGGGATGGCTTCTTAATCAAAGTCGGGGAAATCCACCAGCTCTAGTAATTCAACCGGACCTGGCTGGCAGCAGTGGTTATTACAGGATATTCCCTTGTTTCACGGAAGGAACTCATACAGTCATTTCCCCGGTTGATTTTGTACAACCCCCCAAGTTAAACGATTTTCTGGTAAATCTCGTTGAGTATTCTTTTTATCCCCTCAAGGAGCTCTTTGTTACGGTCATTAACTGGGCTCCGGATCCTGCTTTAGTTTGCGGGATGATCAAAATAAAAAACCACTCCAGCCGCACGCGGACAATCCACCTGGACCTCGCAGGACATCTCACTCATCTGACATCAGGAATACGAATGTCTGCTATGGATTATTCCGGCCGGGATATCCTCTCCGGGCAAATGAGTGATATGCATCCGGTACTATTCATGTCTGGCAGCACCCAGGCTGGGAAAAACCCCTTTCCCAGCCTTTCGTCTGAGCTGATCATTGCCCCTGATGAGGAATTAGAAGTTAGTTGGGTTTCAGCTTTGGGGAAATCCCAGGATGAGTCCTTAAAATTAATAGACAACCTGATCCGGATGGATTGGGCAGGAGAAATTTCCCGACTGAAGATCCAGGAACAGAGCCAATTAGAGATCATTACCGGAGATCCTGATTGGAACTTTGCTTTTAGGCTTTCCCAGAAGGAAGCTGCAGGATACATGAGCAAACATTTCCCCCAGGGAAACTCTTCACTTAATTCCGACCACATTCTCTCACCGTTCGAAGCTCTTTATCTTCTGGATGTTTTAACTCCAATCGATCCTCAAGATGCCAACAAGATACTGGACAACGTTCTGCGGGCGGTGAGGGAAAATGGAATGCTAGCCGAGGGACGCTGTAACACTTTTACGAACCTGCCAGCATTACCCCTGGCCGGGGAGCTGTTTTGGCAAGCCAGTCAAATCGCTCCCTTACATCAAGGGAATAAATTACTTCTTGAAAAATTGGGAATTCTGCTGGATCATTGGTTTTTGCCAGTATACGATCAAGACGGAGATGGAATTCCTGAACTTACCCATCCCTGCCAGTTAAATCTGGCTGATCCTCGGCCGCCAGGCTCTATACCTGAGAGTGAACTTTCTGGTGATTATCCCTTCATCGAATCTCCCGGGTTGGCCAGCCTTCTACTTAATGATCTGGCCCGATTGGAAGAACTCCAGACTTCGTTCGGGCAAAACAAAACCGACGGCCTCACCGATACAAAACGGAAGATACTGGTAAATTTCTTGAAAGAATCCTGGGATTCTAAAGAATCTTGTTTTTATTGTCGTGATCGGGACAGCCACTTGACTCTGCCAGGAAGGTTGATCTGCAAAGATCCCGGTAATGGCTTTCACGTTCTCCGGGAAAATATGCCCCACCCCACCAGAATTGGGTTCTTAATCCAGGGCGAATCAGTGAAGGGAACTATTCCAGACTTTCAAATAACCCTGCATGGATACGATCAAAACGAAAACTACCGGATCGAACAGATTTATCCCCCTCAAATTCGTTGGTTAGGAATTCAAGGCAGGACAGCAAGCGAATGTGTTTATTCCCGCCTGGATTATATTGCCCTGGAAAACTTTACTGCTGACCTCCACCTGACCATCTTCTGCCCCCATACCATCCGGGAAGATATCACTACCCTCTTGCCCCTGTGGGGAAAAGACCTGGATAAACAAAAAGCAGGCGATCTAATCAATAACACCCTCACCAATCAGGAGAAATTCTGGTCAACCTTTGGTATTAGAACCTTTCCAAACGTGGATTATTCTGCCATTCAATTGCCATGGAATATCTTATTAGGCAAGGGTTTGCTGGCACATGAAAAAAGATCACTTGCAGCAGATTTATTCTCTAAGCTCATGAAAACCATACTGATCAATCTGGACAATTCGGGGTTTTTCTTCTCCGCCTACGATGCCAGGACCGGAATCGGTCAAGGAATCCAAAATTCTCTGGAGGGTTTAATTCCCCTGGGTTTTTTCCTGCAGGTATTGGGAATTCAAATTATCAATGAGCGGGAAATTGAGGTAGAGGGAGATCATCCATTCCCCTGGCCTGTTACCTTACGCTACCGCGGGATGATTATCTACAGGGATCAGGAACAAACCAGGATTGATTTTCCGGGGGAAAAGAGCAAAGTAATTCGTAATCCAGAGAAAAAGCATGTTCGACTGTTTTAGTCTTCTTCCTGGAATTTTTCGACCTGGTAGGTCTCTACTTGCAGTTTGGCAGTTCTCCAAATTGATTGATCCAAACCCATTTTTACACAAAGGCGATTCAGGAATAATTCAGGGCTTGGAAGCTGCTCCCAAACCTGGGGCAAAAATGTCGCCCGGCGAGTTTGATATCTCAAAATAACCCCATCAATTCGGGGTCGCAGTTTAGTAATCAAATCCTCAGGGTCCTCGTAATTAAGTGTGCAGGGTTGTGTCAAGCGGGATATTTCGATTCTAATTTCTTCTAATTCAGGAAGCTTGAGGGAGGGAAACCTGTAATCCTGGAAAGCGGCCGCTACAGCCCTTTCACGCACATCCTGGACTAGAGGTTGAACTACTTCTATTGAACCTACGCAACCCCTTAACACTCCATTTTTCATTAAAGTGATAAAACAGGCCCCATTCTCCTGGAGTTTTGGTGAATACTCTTCTAGCGCCAAAGGTAATTTTTCTTCCTTGTCCAACTCCTGACGGATTGCGTTCCGGGCTATTTCAAGCAAGAGTTTTTGTTCTTCCCCTGATAATTGATTGGTCATATTCTTGCACCTATGAGAATTGGAACTAAATTTGCAGAAAAACCACTTTTCGCTGAGATACATCGATCAGAAATGATATCTGTTAAATCGGTTTTTCCTGGTTTAATTGAAATTATCACTCGAAAATGGCTAATAATCAATCACTGTATACCCTGGAAATCAGGAAATTTGTGTCTCTATACGAAAAATAAGGTAAAATATGGTCAAATTCCGGGGTATTTATTATAGTATTATAACGGAATGAAAATACAATACGATCCCAACGAAAAGCAGCCGCAGTCGAGACTGCTGAAAAAAACCCTCAAGGGGTTATTAAACGTCTCCCTGGTTGCTGTTATCACTGCTACTCTTTTTACAGCCCTGCCCGCAACTGGCATCGGGTTTAAATCCCCCCTCTTTCAACCTGTACAAACCAACGGGGAGAATCTTGGTTCTGAAACCCCCGTCGCAACCCTTCATGTGGGTTTGGTTGTAGGACACTGGGGGCATGACGTGGGAGCTATCTGCCCGGATAGCCTGGGAGGTTACCGGGAGGTTGATATTAATTATACGATTGCTGACTTAACCCGACAGTATCTTCAAGCGGAAGGAGTAGAGGTTGACCTTCTCAAGGAATTTGATGAACACCTAAAGGGATATGACGGAGATGCCCTGATTTCAATTCATGCCGATACGTGTGAATATATCCCTGAACTCGGTACCGGATTTAAAATTGCTGAAGCGGTAGACAACAAGCGACCTGAACAGGCAGCCCGCTTAATGGCTTGCATGAAGAACAGATACGGAAACGCCACCGGGCTCCGGTATGACCACAGGATTACACCAGATATGACCAGCTACCATGCATTCAGCGAAGTGGATCCAAATACACCGGCAGTAATCATTGAAACCGGATATATGAATCAGGATAGAGAATTATTAACCAAGAATCCATCTCTTGTCGCAAGAGGAATAACAGCAGGCATTATGTGCTATTTGAATCGGGAAGAGATATCAACAGAGTAACTTATGAAATCATCGCTACCTGGACCTGCCTATAAAGTTCTAAATGAAGCCAAGGAAGCACTCAACCGTGGTGAACTTCAGCGGGCGCGCAGATTGGCTTTAAAAGCTGTTAACCTCGCTCCCGAATTTGAAGAGCCCTGGCTTTACCTGGCATCTGTCTCTTCTCCGGAAGCAAGTATTGCTTACTTGAAAAAAGCTCTTGAAATCAACCCTTCCAGCAATCAAGCCAAAAAAGGTATGCACTGGGCGATCAAGCGTTTCAGAACTTCAGCTAAATCACAACCAAAGAAACGAGTCCGCCTTCCAATCTCTATCGCCAAGGAAGCACTTTTATCCCGTGTCCCCTCACTATTACCCTGGTCAACCATAGGATTAATCGCAGTAGCAGTGATCCTTGTCTGGCTTTGGACCCCGGATTTTTCCTTTGCTTTTCCAAATCTGCAAACCACTCCCCAAATCACATTATCCGCCCAGGAGAATTACCGCAAGGTAACCTTTACCCCGACTCCAACCAATACTCCTACCTCAACTCCAACACCAACGGCGACTCCTACGCCAACTATCACTCCTACACCAAAACCAACCAAAAAACCAAATACGTCCGCGACTTATAAAAAATCCATTCTGCCATCCGGTGTTTATCCGAATGAGCGCTGGATTGACGTCAATTTATCAACCCAGCGATTGACTGCCTATGACGGAGACAATAAGGTCAATAGCTTTTTGGTCTCGACTGGACTTTGGGGCACTCCGACCGTCACCGGTCGATTCCGAGTTTACGTCAAATACGTTTCCACTCTCATGTCCGGTCCCGGATATTATCTCCCGGGAGTTCCCTATACAATGTATTTTTATAACGGATATGGTATTCACGGCACCTACTGGCATAATAACTTTGGCACACCCATGAGTCACGGGTGCGTGAATATGAAAACTTCCGAGGCCGAATGGCTGTTTTATTGGTCAAGTGTAGGAACATTGATAAACATACATTATTAATTCATGCTAATGTTGAATCAAAAAAAGTTCACCAGAAGGGATTTCTTAAACCTGAGCGGGCTTGGATTAGTGGGCTTGTTTGGCCCCAATCTCAACCCCTTGATGAATCTGTACCAGGATCAACAGGGAAGAGTGATTTACGAAAATATCTCAACCCACAAAAAACCTACCTACGACAGTGAAAAAGTCCGTATCCATTGGAAGGATGCTGTCTTCCCAATCACAAGTGTTGTTTTGGGAAGTGATGATCCGTCTCACAATCGGATTTGGTATAAAGTTGGGACTGAAGGATATGCTCATTCTGGAGCAATCCAGCCTGTAAGAACTGATGTTAACCCTGTCTATTATGATTTCCCTCCTGAAGGTGCCCTTGCGGAAGTAACGGTTCCTTACACTGATGCCCTCTGGACCCCGGGCGAGCGTTATCATGTGGCTTACCGTTTTTATTACGAAACCACTCATTGGATCAAAGATGTGGTCGAGGGACCTGACGGCATCTCCTATTATCACATTCTGGAAGATAAATGGGATCTCGATTATTACGTTCCAGCTGCTCATCTCCGGGTCATCCCGGCCAATGAGCTAACAGTCTTGTCCCCTGAAGTTCCCAGTATATCAAAAAGAATTGAAGTCAGGACCAGCCTTCAAACAGTCATTGCCTATGAATATAACAAACCGGTTTTTATGGTTAAGGCTGCCACCGGGGCGGATTTCAGTACCGGTAAATACTCCACCCCTCCTGGACACCATATCACTAACTATAAGCGCCCTTCCAGACATATGGCTGCGGGTAATTTGGCCTACAATGGATATGATCTTCCCGGCGTTCCCTGGACTATATACATCACAGAGAGCGGCATCGCTTTCCATGGAACGTACTGGCATAACGATTTCGGGAAAGCTCTCAGTCATGGCTGTATAAATTTACCATCCAAGGCATCCAAATGGCTCTACCGCTGGACCCTTCCCCATGTGCCTTATAACCAGCAATCGGCTTACAACGTCTCCGGCACCCATGTTGATGTCATGGAATAACCCCGGATATTTGGTTCCAATGAGCTCCTCCCTCTCCATCTCTGTCCAGGAGAAAATTTGACCTGGATGCAGCCAAATTTTTTATTCCCCGCAACAACATCTCTAATACGATTCTTATTGTAGATTAGCGCTGAATATCATAAAATAAAACTCATAAGAACAAAACGTACAACAAAGTTAAGGAGGAACTGGATTTCAGATGCCAGCGAAACCGCTTTTTACCGGTTTAGTGTATGATGATAATGACCAGATAGTTGAAATCACTACCGTGGGGACGGAATCTTGTTATGTTGTTGATGATGCTGGATTCAAAAGACATATCCCTTCGGAACAAGTCGACCGGCAGGTTTTAGATAAATTCCGGGAGCTGATTGAAGGCCATGAGGAGATCCTCGGAGAACAGGCTCTGAAGATGCTTGGAGAGGACGATATTTTTTCCCGGGCAATTTATATTGAACAGCTCAAGAACCTTGATAAACAATTTGATCAGCTGCTCGAAACCGGCTATCCCGAAGAAATCAGGACCTATATGGGAATGACCGGCTTTAAAGTGATTATCAATCATCATGGAGAAGTATTAGAGGTAGAACAGCCCGGAATGATCGCAGATGAAGAATGAGTGATTTTCATGGAACATCCTGATATTGTTAGCGTTGATGAAGCCAATTTTGAATACCAGGTCCTGGCATATTCTGAACGAGTGCCAGTCCTGGTTGATTTTTGGGCCCAATGGTCCGAAACCTGCCAGCGAACCAGCCCCCTGCTCGAGGCTCTCACAAGACAGAACAGCGGCCGATTCAGGTTGGCAAAAGTTGATGTTGACCAAAATGCACAGCTAGCGCAGCGCTATCAAGTTCATACAGTACCCACACTTAAAACATTTGAAAATGGTATGATCACCCGCCAAATCGTCGGGATTAAAACCAATATCCAGGTGATAGATTTTGTCCAGGAAATTGTGCCGGGGCCGGAAAACTTGTTAATTGAAAAAGCCGCCAGCCTTTTCCAGGCTGAAAAATACCAGGAAGTAGAAGAGATCAGCCGTGAAATCCTGGAAGATGATCCAGCACAACCCAGGGCAAATCTACTTTTGGCTAAAAGCCTGATCTGGCAGGGGGAATACCCGGAAGCAAAACTTATTCTGGCTCAATTTCCATCCAGTCCTGAATTCCAGGGGGCAGAGAAACTCCGCCCGTTGGTTGAAGCCCTGGGCACAATAGCCGGAGAACAATCACCAGGGGCAGAGCTGCTGGACGCAGTCTATCTCCGGGCAGTTAAACTGATCAGCCTGGGGAATATCCCTGCCGCACTGGATGGATTATTGGACATTCTCAGGAAAGACAAAGGATACCGGGGAAACCTCCCCAGGGACCTGATCCTGGGTGTCTTTGAACTCCTGGGAGAGGATCATCCTCTTACGCAGGAATACCGGCCCCAACTGGCAAATACCCTGTTTTAATTAATTGACAAAAATTACACCTTGACCCTCGCAGTAGGCTTAGTACAATTAAGGCCGTAGCAGAGTCTGGGGCGGTGGCGGAATTGGCAGACGCAGGGGACTTAAAATCCCCCGGTTCACACCATGTGGGTTCAAGTCCCACCCGCCCTACTCTTCTAAGATGGAAATTCCCTTCAGGAATCCCCACATAAACCAAGAAAAGCCTGTGTCTGCGCAGGCTTTTTCTTTTTAAAATGGCATTAGCGTGTACTGGGGACTGATCTCAGTAGTGAGATGTCTATTGTTTCTGCTCTAAATTGACAGGGGTTCCCATATGGATCAGATTCATTAAATCATTCATCAAGTAAGCTGTTTTCAAGTTAACTCAATGATTTTCAAAAAAGCATCCATTACCCGGGGGTCAAAATGTTTTCCTGATTGCTCTTTAATATGGGCCAGGATCTTTTCTTTGGACCATGCTTTCCGATATGGCCGATCCGAGTTCAGAGCGTCCCAAACATCTATAATGGCAAAAATCCGGGCAGCAAGAGGTATTTCTTCGCCTTTCAAGCCTTGAGGGTATCCATTCCCGTCCCATCGTTCATGATGATAATGAGGAATTTCAAGAGCTGGTCTTAGAAATTCGATTCCAGATAATGCATTAAAAGCATATACTGGATGCTGCTGCATGATCTCCCACTCATCGTCTGTTAATTTACCTGGCTTTTGCAAAATACTATCAGGTACGCCCATTTTCCCAATATCATGAAGTAATGCCCCACGGCGGATTTGGACAATTTGATCTGCTGGAAGGCCCATTGACCCTGCCAGTTTGACTGTCATCTCTACAACGCGTCGTGAGTGACCTTCTGTTTCATAATCGCGAAGCTCAAGTGTTTTTGCCCAACCTTCCAGAGTAGAGTCGTAAGCAATACTGAGATCCATGATAGAACGTTGTAAATCGTTGAACATGCTAGCGTTATCGATGGCGATGGCAGCCAGTCCGGCTAAAGCATTTGAAAACATCAGCCACTCACTATCCAGTGAAAGCGGTCCGCGATGGAAGATTTCCAATACACCCTTGAGGACACCTTTGGCGATCAAGGGTATGCCGTAATAAACGATGAAGTCTTCCTCAGACATCTCGGGGGATGTCTGGAATAATTCTTTCTCTTCCAGCAGATTAGGAATATGCTTTATCTCTCGTTGCTGCGCAACCTGCCCGGCTAGGCCCTGCCCCAGGCGCAAATCCGTATACTTCAAAGCAGAAGTCTTGAAACCAGTTCTGCCAATACATTTCAAATTTAGGGTGAGTGGATCAAACAGCAGAATATCTACTGCATCCACCTCCAGTTGAATTTGAGCTTGTTTCAAGAATAAATTAGTGGTCAAGTTAAGATCAATACTGGACGATATAATTTTATCAATGGAGTGCAGGGCTTCTATTCGTTTCAGCCGCCTTTTGGCCTGACTAAACAATTGGGCGTTTTCCAGTGCTCGAGCAGCAGTGCTGACTGCGTTGGCGGCCAGGTCAATTTCCTCCCTGCTGAACTCGCGCCGCTCGACTGAGTCCAACCCCAGGGTACCCACAACCTGGCCGTGCGCCATCAGCGGTAGGATCAGCATAGAAACAGTGCCGCGCTGCTGTATCTCATCGTGAATAACTGCCATACGTGGGTCTTTCTGGGCATCGGTTATAACAAGGGGCGCTTTGTTCTCAAAGACGTATTCCATGACTGGATTGCCTTCGATGGGCAGCTCTACGTTCAGGGCGCTGGTGTATCCCTCGGCAAGATACTCAGCCACAATAATGGCGGCCGTGCGGGACTCATTCAGCAAGGCTGCGGCGGCCTGGGGCAGATTGAAGGCAAGAGCCAGTTCGCGGCAGGTAGTTTCCAACACCACCTCCGGCTCCATGGTCATACTGGCGGCAGCGATGACCCGGTTGAGCAGGGTCAGTTCAATATTGCGGCGCTGCAGCGCCTCTCGTGCTTGTATGCGCTCGGTGATGTCTGAAAAAATTGCCACAAGAAATTCGGGTTTGTTTTTTTTATCGGAAAGTAAAGAACAAATTAAATCCACTGGAACGATTTGCTTGTCTTTCTTGACTACATTCATGTCTCCGTGCCAATATTTGTTTTTAATCAAGGCAGGAACTACTTCTTTTGCCAGTTTTAAGGCATCTTTCTTTTGAGCAAAACGAAACATGGAATTGCCGATAACCTCATCTTCTTCAAATCCACTGAAATCGCAATAACCTTGATTGACATATAGAACTGCGCCCTTGATATTTGTAATGATGATGGATTGTCTTGTCGTTTCTATTATTTTACTGAATAACCGATTTTGTTCCTCAGCCTGCACTCTCTCGGCGATATCTCTGGTAGTTCCCTGTAATCCAATTGGAATCCCTTTCTTGTTAAAGAGCAATTTTCCAGTGATTTCAACCGGAATTTCGGTCCCATCTTTGCGCAGCATTTCCGATTCAAAAATTACTTGGTCAAATTCATTGAAATGCTTTATACTGTATAACGCTTTCCTCGCCATTTGAAAAAATGCTTTACCACTGGCATGTTGAGACAACCTGGTTCCAACCCACTCGTCAACTGTGTATCCAAAAGTGCTT
>JAIORG010000180.1 GCA_021108255.1 Anaerolineales bacterium
TATTGTCGGTTTATTTGGGAATATAGCTGGCCCAGCCCACCAAGCCATGATCGCTGATGTGCTGCCGGAGGACAAACGGGCAGATGGTTTTGGGATCCTGCGAGTGGCGGCAAACCTGGCTGTTGTTCTCGGACCCGCGATCGGTGGATTACTGGCAGCCAAAGGTTATACGTTGTTATTTATCATTGACGTCATCACCAGCTTTATCACCGCTGTGATTATCTTCATCTTTGTTCCAGAAACCAAACCCGATGCAAAACCCGGAACCAGTGAAGAACAAAGACAAGAAGAAACTTTCCTGGAAATTCTCGCTGGATATTTCAAAGTTGTCAAAGACCGGGTGTACATGGTCTTTATTTTAGGGTCCCTGCTGATGGCTCTGGCATATATGCAGATGAACACCAGTTTGCCAGTCTTCTTAAGAGATGTACACGGGATTCCTGACCGGGGCTACGGCCTTCTGCTGAGCTTGAACGCAGGTATGGTAGTGCTGTTCCAATTCTGGATCACCAGGCGGGTCAAACGTTTCGCTCCCTTGAAAATTATGGGCTGGGGCATGGTCATCTACGCTGTTGGATTCTCAATGTATGGCTATGTTTCAACCTTCTGGCTCTTTATCATCGCAATGGTAATCATCACCATTGCGGAAATGCTGGTCACCCCAACCGGTCAGGCAATTGTTGCCAAATTATCGCCGGAAGATATGAGGGGAAGATACATGGCAGTATTTGGATTTAGCTGGACAATTCCCATGGCCATCGGCCCCCTGGCAGCTGGACTGATTATGGATAATTACAACCCTAACTGGGTTTGGTATGCCTGCGGGATCATCTTGCTCTTATCTGCCAGTACCTTCGCCGGATTGCATCTAAAAGCCGCGGAACGGTTTGCGTCTGTTAATGGAGATGCCTCAACTCCGTCCCCGGAAGCTGCTTCCAGCTAATCCTGTGGGACTGAATTCATCCATCAAAAAGTTCTCGACCGTTGACCGGCTTATTGGTTTATGGCATAATCAGCGCAACATATCAATAAAAGCAGAGATGAAAACGAGTAAGGCTGTCTGGATCTGCCAGCGAGCCCGGAAACGGTGGAAGCCGGGTCAGAAACGACAATCTGAAAATCCTTTCGGAGCTGAGAACTGAACCCCTTTGGCAATTAAGGGATCCGGGTTCACCCCCGTTACCAAGGTGCGAGGCTGAATCGCAGGTTCGGCAATATCCGCCATAACTATCTGAGAGTCCTCGCTAAGTGCCCGCTAATCAGTGGGAATACGGGTGGTACCGCGTGAGTTGATACTCTCGTCCCGACAGGGATGAGAGTTTTTTTATTCAGGAGGAAGGATGGCTATCAAAAAAGCGCCCAATGAAGTCGATTTTATCCAGCTGGAGCATCAAACCCTTAAGTTTTGGGATGAGATTGATGCTTTTAACAGTTTAAGATCCCTTCGCAAAGGTAAACCGCCCTGGTCATTTATCGATGGTCCAATTACAGCCAATAACCCCATGGGAGTCCATCACGGCTGGGGACGAACCTATAAGGATCTTTTTAACCGTTACTGGGCTATGAATGGCCGCGAACTCCGCTATCAAAATGGATTTGACTGCCAGGGATTATGGGTAGAAGTAGAAGTTGAAAAGGAAAAAGGGTTTAAATCCAAAAAGGATATTGAAGGTTACGGTCTAGCAAAATTTGTCCGGGAGTGCAAAGCCAGGGTTTTGCGATACGCCGCCGTACAGACGGAGCAATCCATCCGGTTGGGTTATTGGATGGACTGGAACCAGCCTGATTTTCTCCGGGATCTGGCGGACAAATTACTGGAAGATCCTCTGCAGGAAATCACAGTTCCCGGACCAAAAGGACCTGTGACTGATACAGTGGAGCGAATTGTCGGGCGATTGGGACTCCAGGAGCTTGGGGGCAGCTACTTCACATTCTCCACTGAAAACAATTACATGATTTGGACTTTCCTGAAGAAAACCTGGGAGAAAGGCTGGCTGTACCGGGGAGCAGACGTGATGCCCTGGTGCCCCCGCTGCGCAACAGCAATCAGCCAGCATGAAATTGTCACCGATGGCTATGCGGAGCTCACTCACCGCTCTGTAACACTGCGGTTCCCTCTTCGCGATCGGCCAAATGAATCCTTGCTGGTTTGGACCACAACCCCCTGGACTTTAACCTCGAATGTTGCGGCTGCAGTCGGGCCTGAACTTACTTACTTGAAAGCCCAGGTAACCCTGCCTGGGACAGATGGAGAGAATCACATTGTTTACCTCTCTAAAGGAACTGCGTCTATTCTCCGGGGCGAGTACAAAATCCTGGGTGAAATTAAAGGGGCAGAGATGGAAGGGTGGACCTATGATGGTCCTTTCGATGATCTACCAGCAGCACAGTCCTCCGGCGGTGTCACTGAACTAAAAGAGCTTCAGGAAGGCATAGAGAAAAGCGCCGTTGAGTCTCATCAGGTGATTCTGTGGGAGGAAGTAGGAGAAGAAGAAGGTACAGGGATCGTCCATATAGCGCCAGGGTGCGGAGCGGAAGACTTCCAGCTCTCGTTTGAATATTCCCTGCCGCGGATTGCTCCCTTGACTGAGGAAGGATATTTTATCGACGGCTTTGACTGGATCACAGGCAAACACGTTTCAGAAGTGACGGATGAAATTTTTGAGAACCTGGAAGAAAAGGGGGTTCTTTACCATGTAGAACCCTACACTCACCGCTACCCCACCTGTTGGCGCTGTAAAACCGAACTCGTTTTCCGCCTGGTAGATGAATGGTTCATCAGCATGGGAGAGAACTACGAGAAAGACCGGGAAAAGCTCACAGCAGAAGAGAAGGAGTCCAGCCTGCGCTATCAGATCATGGATGTGGTGGATCAAATCCGCTGGATCCCTGATTTTGGTCACGCCCGCGAATTGGATTGGCTTCGAAATATGCATGACTGGATGATTTCCAAAAAACGCTACTGGGGGTTAGCCTTGCCGATCTGGGTATGCGAGGATTGTGAGCATTTCCACGTGATTGGCAATGAAGAAGAATTGGAAGAAAGAGCCATCGAGGGATTTGACGCCCTCAAAGGGCATACACCTCACCGCCCATTTATTGATGGGGTAGTGTTGGCCTGTGACAAATGTGGTGGAAAGATGACTCGCATTCCCGATGTGGGCAACCCCTGGCTGGATGCGGGCATTGTGCCGTTTTCAACCTTGAGTTTCCGGACTGATCCAGAATTCTGGGAGAAGTGGTACCCCGCTCACTGGATCAGCGAATCATTTCCGGGACAATTCAGGAACTGGTTCTACAGTTTGCTTGCCATGGGAACCGTACTGGACAACTCACCTCCTTTCCTGGAGAATTTCAGCTACGCCAGCCTGCATGCAGAAGATGGCCGGGAAATGCATAAATCCTCGGGAAATTCAATAGAGTTCAACGAAGCTGCGGATAAAATGGGCGTGGATGTTATGCGCTGGCTGTACAGCGCGCATAAACCAGAAAACAACCTGTTATTTGGTTACCATCGCGCAGAGGAGACTCGCCGCCGGTTCATCATTCCATTCTGGAATGTCTATTCCTTTTTTACTACCTATGCTGAAATTGATGGTTGGTCCCCCGGATTAAAGGATTTTGACCCGGATTATCCTGAAGGACCTACACCAAAAACCCAAAATCCGCTGGACCGCTGGATCCTGGGCCGTTTAAACCAGACAGTAGAACAGGTCACATCAGATATGGAAAACTCAAACGCGTTTAATGCTACCCTGGGATTTGAGTCCCTCCTGGATGATCTGAGCAATTGGTATGTCCGCCGTTCCCGGAGGCGATATTGGAAAACCGAGACGGATCAGGATAAAAACACTGCCTACGAAACGCTCTGGCACGTCCTGGTAAAGATGATCCGCTCGCTGGCTCCAGTGATTCCTTTCCTTACCGAGCAAATTTACCAGAACCTTGTCAGGTCAGTATACCCGGATGCCCACCAGAGTATCCACCATACACTCTGGCCTGAAGTAGATAAAAATGCCATCGATCAAAAGTTGATCAATCAAATGAAATTAGCCCGGGAAACCGCCAGCCAGGGACTAAGCGCCCGGAGCAATGTAGGGATCAAAGTCCGGCAGCCCCTTGCTCAGGTGCTTGTTCACGTCAAAGAAGGTCGAGCAGAACTTGACGAAGAACTGATCGAAATCGTTCAGGACGAGCTAAATGTTAAAGACCTCTCATTTGTTCAGGATGCAAAATCCCTTCTGGCCTATAAAGTGCTTCCTGATAATCGTGCTCTGGGGCCAAAGTACGGGGCGGATTTCCCGAAAGTTCAAGCTGCTTTATCTGAACAGGATCCGGATGAGATTGTCAACCTGGTGAATGAAGGCAAAAACATACCCCTGGAACTGGAGGGTAAACAAATCCTGCTCACAGCAGAAGAAGTTCTTATCCGCACTGAAGCAGCCGAAGGTTTATCCACGGTGGACAGCAAATTACTTACTGTTGCCATTGACACTGAAATCAGTGCAGAATTACGGGATGAAGGACTCGCGCGGGAAATCATCCGCCGCATCCAGGACTTCCGAAAACAAGCGGATTTTGATATTTCTGACCGGATTTCCCTGGTTTACCAGGCTACGCCAACCCTTCAAAATGCTATCGAAACCCATCGAGACTACATCATGGAGGAGACTCTTACCTTAGAAATGAGTGAAGGTGACCCCGAAAAAGGCATGTTCAGCGGTAGCGCCAGCTTTGAAGATGAAGAAGCGACATTGGGATTAAAAGTTGTTGAATAATATCATCATTTCAGGATGCGGGTCCCTTTCTGAAATCCGCATCCTATTAATATTTGATATAATCAATCCTATGACCCTGAAAAATAATCACAATCAGGTCCTGGACTATTATAGACTCTAGAAGCGCTGACCCATAAAACAGATCAGTGCTTCTCCACACGCCCTCCCTAACGGGGGCGTGTTATTATGTAAAGACCAGGAATAAATGGGAGAAAATCATGGCAAGCAACAGAAAAATGACCATCGATGAACAAGTAGATTACTTAATACAAGGCGCTGATTATGGTGACGAGAGGCTCAAGGGGGCCATGGCTACAGAATTAAAGGAACGGCTGCTGGAAGCTGAAAAAGAAAATCGTCCACTTCGGGTTTATTGCGGGTATGACCCCACCGCGCCTGATCTGCATCTCGGCCATACCGTAACCATGAGAAAGTTAAGCCAATTCCAGGAACTAGGGCACGAAGTAATTTTCCTGATAGGCGATTTCACATCGCTGATAGGTGATCCTTCCGACAAGGACAATCTGAGACCTCGCCTGTCCCCTGAGCAGGTTGCCCACAATGGAATGACCTATGCTGAACAAAGCTTCAAAATACTGGATCCTGAAAAAACCGTTATCCGCCACAACGCAGAATGGTTATCAAAACTGACCTTTGAAGACCTGATCCACTTAAGCTCAAATTTCACCGTGGGACAATTTCTGACCAGGGATAACTTCGCCAAACGATTTCAAAAGAACGAAGCCATTTACCTGCACGAATTTTATTATGCCCTCATGCAGGGATATGACGCCTATACCCTGGACGCAGATGTCCAGGTAGGGGGCAGTGATCAATTATTTAACATAATCACCGCTTCCAGGAAGTTGATGACATCTCTGGGGAAGAAACCCAATATTGGGATTATCATGTCTATTTTGCCTGGAACAGACGGTGAAATCAGGATGAGCAAGTCTTTAGGCAACCATATTGCCATCACCGGCGATCCCAAAGATATGTATGGAAAAATAATGAGCATCCCTGATAAAGCAATGGGGATTTACGCCCGACTGGTGACCCGGTGGACACCTAACGAAATTTTTGAGCTGGAGTCCCGCCTGTCCCAAGGAGACCTGCATCCTAAAGAAGCGAAGATGAGCCTTGCCCGGGAAATCGTATCGATTTACAACGGCCAGCCTGCAGCTGAGGAAGCGGAAGCTGAATTTGTCCGGGTATTCCAGGAGCAAGGCCAGCCGGAAACAATGGCAGACTACAAATTGCAATCCGGTCAAACTGTCCTGGATGTCCTGGAGAAAAGCGGACTAACAGATAGCCGAAGTCAAGCCAAGCGCTTGATCCAGCAAAACGCTGTTCGCTTGGATGAAAAGAAGTTGGATAATCCTCATGCTGAATTTCCAGGCAAGGGTGTTCTGCAAGTTGGCAAGCGACGCTTCATCAGGATAGTCTAACTAAGACATCACTCATCCAGGCATACTTTAGATAATCATCCGGGCTTCCTCGTCTGAATATCCCACCTGAACGCTTTGTTTAATAGCAGAGGAAAGGTAACCTGATTAGCAATTCAAAGGGAAGGAACTGGTTTCTCTGCCTGCTGCCGAGCACTCTGTTCATCCACTTGCAGAAGAATAAATAACCCTACTACCAGGAATAATATCACCGGCAAAATCGCCACCCTTTGTCCCAACTGTTCTGCAAACGGCGCACCGCCTTCCAGCAGCCTGAACCACAGAAATGAAGCATTCTCGCCCTGAGCTTCAAAGTAAACTGCCGCTCCAGCAGCCACAAAACCATAGATGGTCGGACCGATAAAAGATGATGTCCTTCCCGCAACAGCAAAGAAACCATAGAATTCTGCACTGCGTCCAGGGGGGCTCAAGGCACCTACCATGGCTCTGCTCACCGCCTGAACTGAAGACAAAGCCAATCCCGCAACACCCCCTATGATATAAAACCCAATCACTGTTTCAACAACAAACAAACCTACAATTGCTCCGATCATAAGCAGTAAAAAGACAACCAGGGAAACCTTCCCGCTTCTCTTGTCTGCAATCCAGCCTGAGACATACGCTCCGATCACACTGGTAAACTGGATCAGGATCATAAAAATAATGATCTGCTGCTGTTCGAGGCCGAACATTACTGCCCCGAAAATAGCTGCAAAATTTATTGCCATTAATATTCCGTCATTGTAGATCAGGAAAGCTATTATATATCTCACAAATTCCTTGTGATCCCGGACGGATTGAACAGTATTCCGGAGCTTCTTGTACGCTATAGAAAACACATTTTCGCCGGGGAGGAGTTTTTTATCTCCGCCTTTTTCCTGAAACCACAAGAAGAGTGGAATTGCGAAAACCGCAAAATACACAGCTGTGATTACCAGTGAAAATCGGACAATCCAGGTTCCTTCAATGAATGTAACCAGGGCTAAAACAATCAACAGACAAACAATCCCACCCATTAAACCAATCGCCCAGCCGTTACCAGATACCTGTCCCATTTCATCCCGTTCAGCAACTTCAGGGAGTAAAGAGTTGTAAAAGACCTGCCCGCCTCGGTAACCAATCTCAGCAAAAATAAACAAAACCATACCCAACAGAATGTCGCCTTTCTGAACAAAAAATAACAACGCTGTAGATACGACTGATAAAGCTGTAAAATAGATTAAGAAGCGTTTCTTCTGACCGGTATAATCGGCAATAACTCCAAGTACCGGGGAGATCACAGCAACAACCAGCATCGCTATTCCTACAGACAAACCCCATAACCGTGATCCCTCTGCGCCCCCTACAACATGGCCTTTAAAGTAAGCTGCGTAGATCGCCAGGATCACTACAGCTGCGTAAGCAGAATTACCAACATCAAACAGATACCAGAGCCAGCGCTTTCTTTTATTCAATTTTTCTTCTGTAAATGAGAAATGCATTAAAATCACTCCCTGGGATAAAGTTCCAGCTTTGCCATTGTATGATTTAACCCCCTCTACTGTTGCCGGATACGACCTGATCCGGACAAAAAAATACCGGACAGAAAACTGGTTCCTGTCCGGTTTATTAACTTTCCTCTGGAGAGATTTATTGGTATTCCACTTCCCCGCTTTGGTAAATCATCCGGCGGCGGCGAAAAGCCCAGCACATATAAGCTATGGAGACAAAATAACTGGCTGGGAGACGGTGCAGGTTCTTTACTTTAGTACCCAGGACTGTGGTTTTCCCACGAAATCCCATCGGCCCAATATCCAGCTGATTAGCCTGCCTGGTGATCTTCTCTTCCAATTCAGCCAATATTGGATCAGGGTTTTTATCATCCAACTGCCGGAGCAAGGCTTCTTTAGAAGCAGCATAGGATGATCCGCGGTCACCGCCGATAGCAACGCCCAAAACACCAGGGGCACATCCCTTTCCCTGGGCTTTCACCACCGCATCCAAAACGGTTTTTCGCACACCATCCAGGTCCCGGCCCGCTGTCAATGACCCATCCGGAAGTTTGTACTGGGTGCTTACATTTTCACACCCACCGCCCTTCAATATCAATTCTATTATAAGTTCATCTCCCCCGCCTTCTTGAAAGTGCAAGGATGGATAATGCTCGTCCCCGCTGTTATCTCCTGTATTCTTTCCCGTCACCGAATTAACTGAGTTCGGTCTCAAATACGCTTTAGCTGTTGCTTGAATCACTGCATCCTTGATTTGGGCAGAAAGTTTCCTCGTACTCCAACCCTCTGGATAGGTGATATAAAAAATTGGAGTTCCAGTATCCTGACATATCGGAGTTGATTTTTCCCTGGCCATTTCAACATTTTTCAGGATCGTATCCAACGCGCCCTCTGCCGCAGAGCCTTCAGCTTCTTGATCTTTTGATTTTCGTAACTTTTCCTCTACATCGCTGGGTAAATCAGTCGACGTCAAACGCACCAATTCCAAGATTTGATCAGTTAAATCGGGCTGCATAATTCCTCCAAAAATGACCTTTTTTACTTAACTACCTATATCATACGATACTTTACTAACCCCTGGTAGCACAGTATGAGAAATAATCAAAGATGGATATCTTAAGTCATATCCCGACAGGCAGGTACCGCTCACTTGAAAAATGAAACTATGCTATACTAATTCTGAACTATGGAGATTAAAGAAAATAGGGAAAATTGGATCAAAACGCTACATAAATTGCGGCTCCATCATCTCATAGCAACATTTTTGGAAGCTTCAGGTCCAATCAATCTGCTTGGCGCCCAGCTGGTATATTTAAGCCAACCAGTCTTGTCCACTTTTATTTCCAAAGAACAGTCCCGAGACTTTGCCAAGATTTTAGAGGACCCAACGGAAACCGCAATATTTATCAAGGCTCTCAGGTCCTTCGAGCCAACAGCATAGCTGGAGGTTAACACTGTGTCAGCTACAGGCTTCACAGGGATTGTGGTAATTGTCCTCTTCCTCGGTTTGATGATCTTTTTTTCGATCATCAATCAGGAACCGAAGCAGAAAAATATCCGACCCATACAGGCCTACAATAAAATCAACCAGGAGATAAATGTCGCCGTAGAAGACGGCACGCAGCTGCATATCTCTCTGGGGAGAGGGGGAATTACGGGTCCAGAATCCGCTTCGGCTCTGGCGGGATTGAGCATATTAAAACAGGTCATTGAAAAATCATCTGTATGTGATTATCCCCCGGTCGCTTCCACTGGCAACGCTGTAATTTCAATCCTGGCCCAAGACACCATTCAAGGGACCTCTAAAGCAATCAGCATTGCTGACAAGGGCAAAAATCCTTCCGGGGAATTAGTTGGCGTTACACCTTTCTCTTATGCAGCAGGAACCCTCACAACCATCAGGGATAATAATGTCTCCGCGAACATTCACACCGGTTGGTTTGGCAGCGAAATAACCTGGTTAACTACAGCCGGCGAACGACAGAGCACGCCAACAATTGCCGGTACCGCTCAACTTCCTGCTCAAGCTGTAATATATGCCTCAGCATCAGATCCTCTCATAGGAGAAGAATTATATGCTGGAGGCGCTTACCTGGGCGCCGGTAAAATCCATCTGGCCAGCATATCTGCCCAGGATGTTTTCAGGTGGATCATCATATTTGTCATTCTCGGAAGTGTCTTGTTGAAAATTCTTGGAATAGACATTTTCGTTGAAAATAGCCTGGCAGGTTCAATGTGAATATTAAATTAAATGCGCCCGTCTCGACTGCAATTGCTATCGGAGTGGGGATTATCGTCCTGGCCGGGTACTTTATCCCGTCAATCACCAATATTCGTTTCGCTTTATTGCGGACAGGACTGGTGCTGGCTGCGGTTGCACTGCTGGTTGGAATCATTAATCTACTCACAGTCCACTTCAAGAAGCTGGGGCCTGACAACGAAAACAGCGGTTACAGTCTCATTCTAATCATCGCTCTTTTATTGACTTTAGTGATTGGTATTATTGACATGGTCCAATCATACATGTTTGGACAATCCAATTTCCAGATGACAAATTGGATATTCACAAATATTCAACTGCCAATTGAAACCAGTTTATTAGCGGTAACAGCCGTCAGTCTGACCTACGCCGCAGCCAGTATCCTGCGAAAAAGAATGGATCTTTTCTCAATTACTTTCTTTTTTGTGATTCTCCTGGTTCTACTCGGCTCGTTTTCTATTCCCCCTGCTACTCTTCCCTTCCTTCATATCATTCGTGATTGGATTGTTCGTGTTCCAGCACTCGGAGGAGCGCGCGGACTGCTGCTAGGAATCGCACTAGGGACTATAACCACCGGGATCAGGATCCTGATGGGAACAGACCGCCCTTATGGTGGCTAACGATGACTGATATCCTCTGCCCCACCTGCGGTAGGCCCAATCCGGACAATCAAGGGTCTTGTGAATTTTGCGGTAGTCCCCTGGGTACTGATGATTCATCCTTACGTAATGACCTCTTCCCAGCTAAAGATATCAATGCCCCTGGCCGTCACCCGCCAGTTGAACCCGATGATTCGTCACGCCTGGATGACTTCTTAAAACCAACCGAACCCGCAGGCTCGTCCCTGAGAAATGATTTCTTCCCACCCGAAGAAAACGACGATCATGGCAGCCTAGAGCCGACCGGGCTAAACGATTCATCCCCACTGAAAGATTTTTTCTCGTCTGAAGACCTTGGCAATCAAGAAAGTATCCAACCAACCGAACCAGACGATTCGTCACGCCTGGATGACTTCTTAAAACCAACCGAACCCGCAGGCTCGTCCCTGAGAAATGATTTCTTCCCACCCGAAGAAAACGACGATCATGGCAGCCTAGAGCCGACCGGGCTAAACGATTCATCCCCACTGAAAGATTTTTTCTCGTCTGAAGACCTTGGCAATCAAGAAAGTATCCAACCAACCGAACCAGACGATTCGTCACGCCTGGATGACTTCTTAAAACCAACCGAACCCGCAGGCTCGTCCCTGAGAAATGATTTCGTTCCACCCGAAGAAAACGACATCCGTGACATCCTTGAGCCAACCGGGCTAAACGATTCGTCCGCCTTGAAGGATTTTTTCTCGTCTGAAGACCTTGGTGATCAAGAGAGCATCCAGCCAATAGAATCGGATGATTCTTCCCCATTGGATGACTTCCTCTCAACTAAAGAAATCGACGATCAAAACAACCTCCGTGCAGCTGAACCTCTGGAAGATGCCAAACCAGATTCAGAGCCAACATCTTTTTCCGGGGACTCAGGATGGCTGGACATGCTGCAAGATCCAAACTCGACCATCGATGAAGATCAGGAATCTGAGGCAGCGCCTGTATCCGCTCCAACTGTAGATAAACCCGGCACCGACTGGCTTGAAAAAATTAAAAGATTGAATAAGAGCGCCGATGAAGTAGAAGAAGACTCTTCTTTTCCCGATTGGTTGTCAGTTACAGAAAAACCAGAAGGGGAACCGAAAGCAAAACCGGAGGAACCAGAGTCACCTGCAGAGGATGTGCCAGACTGGCTTCAGTTGGATGATGATGATGATCAACTGAATGATTTCCTGCAAAAAAAGGATCTCTATGACTCAGAAATCAAATCCGAGGATTCCGGGGAAACGATCTCTGAAGAAGAGGAATCACAAGCACCCGCTGAATTATTTGAGGAGGGCGTCGAGCACAAGAAATTCCCGTCCTGGGCAGCTGCCCAGGACAGCGCACCTCAAAATGGCGCTCAGGAAATTCCGGAAGAACTTCAGTTCCTTGCCGGGGTTGAACCAGATTCAATTACAGATCAGATAGTTGACCCCTTCCAAGGCGAAGAAGAGGAATTCTTTGATGATTTATTTAGCGAGGAACTTCCCGGCTGGCTGACAACTGCTTCTGAAGAAGGCGCTCAGATCGCTGAAGATGAAATATCACGTGGTGAATTACCAGGCTGGGTGGAAGCAATGCGTCCAGTGGTTGAATCATCGGATATGACTGGCTTATCTGAAGACGAGGATTATATCGAGAATTACGGTCCTCTGGCCGGAATCCCCAGCGTTCTTCCCGCAGAAGCTGAATTTGCCCTGGATCCAGAACAAGCTGCCATGAAACCGCTTGACCTCACAGCATCTAAATCGCACCAGGAATATGTAAATCTGCTGAAAAAGCTGATCGGGGAAGAGAAGAAAGTAAAACCCATTACAAAAGTCGCCCCGGTTCAAACTCAAAGAATTCTCCGCTGGTTAATTGCCATCATTTTGATCATTACAGTAGGAGGAACAATTATCTTTGGGGGAACTATTGAGACCAAAATACCGCCAGAAGATCAAGTCAATTCTTCAGGCTATGGCGCTTTATTTAATCAAATCGATGAGCTATTCGACGGACAACCTGTTCTAATAGCCTTCGATTATCAACCCGCCGCAACTGCTGAAATGCACATTGCTGCAGCCTCTGTCGTTGACCATCTGATGGAACAGGGAACATATCTTTCGTTTGTGTCCACGCAACCGACCGGACCCGTATTGGCCGAGCATTTCCTGACTTCTACCCAGGAAAAACACGGTTATATACACAATCAGCAATATATCAACCTGGGATATTTACCCGGGGAATCTGCAGGTTTGGTAAGCTTTGTCATCGCTCCTAAAAAAATCATTCCCCTCGCATTTGATGGAAGTAACGCCTGGGGATCTCCTCCCCTGGTTAACGTGGATTCAATCAGCGATTTTGCTATGATCCTGGTTATTACAGATGATCCCAATACAGCAAAAAGCTGGATAGAACAGGTGGGAACCCATCTTAAAGATACGCCCTTGAATATGGTGGTCAGCGCTCAAGTAGAACCATTAATCCAGCCTTATTTCCGGGCTTCTCCCCAACTGCTCTCAGGGTATGTAGCAGGGGTAATTCACAGCTTGAATTATGAACATCTCCGGGAACAACCAAGCCTGGCAAGTACAGCCTGGCTTCCCTATAATATCGGCATTATCATCACTGTCGGGACAATGTTTATTGGCGGATTGGCAAATGGCGTGCTTTCCTTATTTTCTCGCCACAGAGCCAGACAAATAGGAGAGATTAAGTGAACCTCACCATAGGAAGCCTGCTTGATTTCACAGGGCTTGGACTGGGATTTTTGTTTACAATCCTGATTTTCAGCTACCTGCTGGGAGACAATCCTTTCTTCCGACTTGCTATCCACATTTTTATTGGTGTTTCAGCAGCTTATGTTGCCCTCGTAACCATCAATAATGTGCTGATTCCCCGCCTGATAATTCCCCTCATCAATGGAACCAAGGGAGAACGTTTGTTATCCCTCCTGCTGTTTATCCCCAGTCTCTTTTTATTAACCAAAGCCACCCCGCTTCGCAAAGCGGGTAATTGGTCTGTAGCAATCCTGGTTGGAATTGGGGCAGCGGCAGCGGTCGGCGGGGCCATTACTGGAACATTGTTTCCACAGATCCTAGGAACTATCAACAGCGTGGATCCATCTGCGTATGCAATCTCAACCAGTCGATGGGATCAAGCTATCAATGGCTTTATAATTGTCCTGGGCACCGTTACTACTTTAATTTATTTCCATTTTGGGGCTCGGGAAACACCGGGACAGTCGAGTGAACGCCTTCCCATTATTGAAAACATCAGCAAAATTGGTAAGGTCTTTCTGGCTGTTACCTTCGGGGCGCTTTATGCCGGGGTCTATTTATCTTCCCTCGCAGCGTTGGTTGAACGGTTGACATTTATCTGGAAATTTCTAAACAGTCTCGGTTTTACGCTGTTTTCGTCTTTTTAATCAATATGGATATAAATACTGTACCAGCAAAGTCTCTAATAACATTAGATATCGGCAACACAGTCACCAGAGCTTTATTCTTTGACGTGGTGAGTGGTAAATACCGGTTTTTGGCTTCTGCCTCCGCTCCCACAACTGCCGGATCACCCCTCTTTGATGTTACCGAGGGTGCCTGGAGAGCAATTGAAGAACTACAGCATATCACCAGGAGGACATTCCTCAGCGAAAAAGAGGGGTTGATCATTCCTAGTACCCGGGATAATCAAGGCTTTGACATCATGGTGGCAACCATGTCTGCCGGAAATCCAATGTCTGTGGTAACAGTTGGGCTGTTGGATAATGTCTCACTACTTAATGCCAAATATTTGGCTCACACAACATATTCCGAGATCGTAGCTGAAATCTCACTCAATGACCGGAGGACAGCTTCAGACCGAATCAATATGCTGACTGAAAAGCGCCCGGACTTAATAATCATCACCGGGGGCACAAATAAAGGCGCTTCAAAATCTCTCCTTAGTATATTAGAAAGTATCGGCTTATCAAGTTATCTTCTGGAAGAGAGCCAAAGACCTCATATCTTATATGCCGGAAATGATGAACTTCAAGAAGAAGTGAAGTCCGGGTTAGAAAAAATCAGTAAATTACGCATCGCTCCAAATATTCAGCCGGTCCTGGGAAAAGAAGACATTTACCCGGCCCAAAATCAGCTCAATGAAATCTATAAAGATATCCGGAAAAGACAAATTGGCGGAATCAGGGAAGTCTTATCCTGGACGGAAGGCAACTTTACCTCCAGCGCATCAGCACTCGGCCGGGTGATCCGTTTTTTGAGTGAAAAATATGAACCAGAAAAAGGGGTCATGGGGGTTGATATTGGCTCATATGCCACAATTATCGCTGCGGCGTCTTCAGGCGAAGAAACACTCCGGGTCTTTCCAGGACTTGGTGTTGGATCCGGTTGTACCGGAGTCCTGAAAGAGGGTTCCCTGGAGGATATTACCCGCTGGCTGCCGCTCAAACTGGCCAAGCAGGACATCCTGGATTATATCTACAATAAGTCCGTGTATCCCGCCAGTCTGCCGACGGAATCTGAACACCTGGAAATTGAGATTGCCCTCGCCAAACAAGCTTTAAGAATTGCATCTAAGAAAACTATCCCCAGCCTTCATAAGCGATCTACAACGTTCAGCTCGCTTATGCCTCCGATTGAACCTATCATTGGATCAGGCAGGATTCTGACTCAGGCTCCCACTCGATCGCAAAGCCTGTCAATTCTACTGGATGGTATTCAACCGACTGGCGTAACAACACTTGCGCTGGACCAAAACGGCTTATTGCCCGGATTGGGTGCAGCAAGTGATATCAATCCCCTGTTAACAGTCCAGGTTATTGAATCAAATACTTTCTTGAATTTGGGCACAATTATTGCACCTATCGGGTATGCCAGACCCGGAACCCCGATTCTACGAATCCAGGTAAACCGGGAAGATGGGAGAAACTTTACCCGTGAAATTAAATTCGGGGCACTAACTGCTCTCCCAATCGAATTAGGAGAGAAAGTCTCCCTCCACCTCCGCCCTCTTCACCGCTTTGATGTTGGCATGGGAGGCCCTGGCAAGAGTGGAAAAGTGAACGCTGTCGGTGGATCATTAGGCATCATCATTGATGCCAGGGGGCGTCCGCTACACTTTTTCCAGGATCAGGAAAAAAATTGGAAGAGAAATGAGACCTGGATAAAAACTCTACTGAAATATGAGTAATAAAACCAGAGCAGAGAAACCTGAGCTATAATGGTACATTATGTTTAGTAAAGTGAAGCATATCCACGCACTTACAAATATCAGACGGGAACGTATTCTGTCTTCAGACGGATATGTAATTGTTCGCCGTATGCAAAAAGTCACTCCCACTGATGTGATAGTGGCAGCGCCGCTTTCTACCAAATATTTATTGCTTGAAATTGCTCAGGGATTAAATGTAACTCCTGCCCGGGCAGATGAACTGCTTCAGCGCCAGGCCGGGGATGAACTTTCACCAGGAGATGTAATTGCAGGTCCAGTAGGTTTATTCAAACGAGTTATCCGGGCTCCATTTTCGGGGCAAGTGAGAATTGCCGGAGAAGGAAAAGTTCTTTTCGAGATCGCCTCACAACCATTTGAACTTCAGGCTGGTATGGAAGGAACGGTGACCAATATTATCCCTGATCGGGGAGCGATTATCGAAACCCGGGGCGCATTAATTCAGGGTGTATGGGGCAATGGAAAGATCACTTACGGTGTCATTCAACCAGTTAGTAATAATCTTAACCAGGAATTGGTGGCGGAACAGATAAATATCGGATTCCGGGGAGCAATTCTGGCAGCTGGATACTGCAACAATTCAGAAGTGCTGGAAATTGCTGGCAACACTCCAATTAAAGGGTTAATCCTGGGAAGCATCTCGTCAGATTTGATTCCAGCCGCTCAATCAATGAAGTATCCTATCATGGTTATTGACGGATTTGGATCAACTCCTATGAACAGCGCTGCAGAAGGAATATTGATAGCCAATAAAGACAAGAATATTGCGCTAAACGCCCAGGTATATGAACCGTTTTTAGGAAAATATCCCGAACTCATAATCTCCCAACCCAACCAGCCAGAACCCGACCTACCGATTGAGTCTGAAACCCTTTCTTCTGGGAAAAAGGTTATCATAGTTAATGGTCCCCAAGCACCTCAAATCGGAATAATTGACTATATACATCCCAGAAAACAGCGATTATCAAACGGCATTGAAACCCGGACAGCTGAAGTATCCTATGGACATGATAAACAAGCTGCAATTCCGCTATCAAACGTTGAAATTCTTATGGAATAAGAACTAATACCATTTTGCTGCCTAATTGACAGGGCAAATTGAGGAGAGAGAACTATGGGTATGATGAATGATTTTGATGATCTGGAATTCGAGGAAACAGATTCTGAAGAAACTATCGCAACAAGCAGGGGATCCAACCGGACCTTCCTGGTTGTTGCCGGAATCCTCGGTGGAATCCTCCTGATTGCATTACTCGCTATTGCTGGTTACGCTGTGGTTATCTTACCCGGTCGTGATACCGGACAGCAAACCCAGGTAGCAGCAATCAATGCCACCAATACAGCTATCGCGGAAGAAGCCCGGCTTACTGCAATAGTAATGCGAGGCTCATTAACGCCAACCTTTACAGCTACCCTTCTGCCGGCAGCCGAAACTTTAACACCAGTCCCCACCGACATCCCCACCAACACGGCCACCCCGGTATTAGCACCCACCAATACACCTGAACCAACAAGCGAGGGGACCCAAGATCCTGGAACTGCTACTGTTGCAGCTCTGCTGACCCAGCAAGCGGGAGAAGGAGAAGAAACGCCAATCCCGACAGCTACTGCACTGCCAGATACAGGTTTTGCAGATGATTTTGGAGTCCCAGGGCTCCTCTTGGTTGCGGGTGTGTTAATGGTGGTAATCATCCTCAGCCGCCGGTTGCGCGTGTCCTCAATGTAGAAACCTGCGGAATTACCCTGTCAGTTTTCTTTGTAAAAACAGACAACCACAGTAATCTTATTGATTGCTGTGGTTGTTTTGTTAATTTCCAGTTTTCGTTCAAGTGATATTTTCTGCAACCGTCTCCCCGTATACCAACAGGGCTTGAACCATCTCTTCGCTTCTGCCCTCAGCATACACTCGCAAAACCGGTTCAGTTCCCGAGGGGCGGATCAACAGCCAGGAATCGTCTTCCATAATATATTTCACACCATCCACTGTCAAAAGATCAGTAACTTTAATCCCCCCGATCTCATCCGGTTGGTTGTCTAGCAAATAACCCACCATTTTTTGTTTCTGGATAGGATATTTTAGTCGTTGATCTTTCCGCTCATAATACGCCGGACCGACTTCGTCCAGCAATTCGTTAACCAAGGTATTGAGCGATTTTTGATACACTGCGACCATCTCAATCAAGAGCAGCCCCATCAAAACCCCATCGCCTTCCGGAATGTTTCCCCGGAAAGAAATCCCTCCAGATTCTTCTCCTCCGATAAGGATATCCTCTGAGATCATATAATCGGCAATGTGATTAAATCCTACGGGTGTTTCATAAACTGGCAAATCATACTTATCAGCCAGGCGGTCAATCATTCTTGTAGTGGATACTGTTCGTACAACAGGGCCTTTCCAGCCCCGTTCTTCAACAAGATAGCGGAATGCCAGAGCCATAATTTTATGGGGATCAACAAAATTTCCCCTTTCATCCATGGCGCCAATCCGATCTCCGTCACCGTCCAGTGCCAAACCGAGATTGCCCATACCTGTGCTAATCGCCCCCGCTAAAGCGCCCAGATGGGAACCAATCGGTTCCGGGTGCGCTCCTCCAAATCCCGGATTCATTTCACCCCGGATTTCTTTAACCTCACAGCCTGTTCCGGTCAAAATCCCCTTAATCAGCCCCCTTCCGGATCCGTGCATGGAATCCACCACTACCTGGGGAGGATTTGCTGCAATCGCGTCAAAATCAATCAGGGTTCTCAGGTGCTGATAATAGTCCGGAACGGGATTAAAGTTCACAATCAACCCCTCTTCCACAGCCTGGTCCCACTCCATAAGATTCGGGCCCCGTCCCCTTTCCTGGTTGTCATTTAAGTAGATTTCCACCCGCCGGGATTGTTCTGACGAAGCGGAGCAACCATTGGCAGCCTTTAACTTGACTCCGCTATAGCGGGGAGCGTTATGTGAAGCAGTGATGACAATGCCCCCAATCGCATTTAAGTTTTTTACTGCATAGGATATAGATGGTGTGGATGAATCGGCTTGTGCTATATGCACTTTGTACCCATTGGCGGCCATCACCCGGGCAACTTCCCGGGCATATCGATCTGACAAAAACCTGGTATCAAAACCCACCACAATCCGATCAGCATCCGGATTGACGTCTCCAGCAGATTTACTGTGCCAGTGACCGGAATTAATGGCATCTGCGATCGCCTGGGTGACCAGACGCAAATTGTGGAAAGTGAAAGTGTCAGAGATGACTGCCCGCCAGCCATCAGTGCCAAAATTAATAGGCATACTTCTTGCTCCTAGATCTGTATAATTTTTGAATGTACACTATTCTATCATTGATAATCCTGATCGACAGGTTCGCCTCTCCCCATCGAAAAGGAATTTATTCGTTCCCTGAACTTCACAGGTTGAACTGGAGGATCAATCGCATTCATCGAAAACTTGAGTTGTGTTAAAATCTATTTTTAGAGTGCCTATGGATTCCAAAACGATTTACGCATTTCTCCACGAACATTTTCTCTTTAATTACCTGACCGATGAAGAATTAGGTCAGATTATGCCGTTATTTAAACCCATCATATTGGAAAAGGGAGAAGTGCTCTACCGGACAGGATTCCCGGGGAGAAATTTTTTCCTCATAGTATCCGGGCAAATCATTCTCCAGGATGATGATCAAAACTCATCTGTGATCCACACCAAAGGTCATTTTGGAGAACAAGCAATATTCAAAGAGGGACTGCGGAATGAAACAGCCCAAGCACTGGAAAAATCAACTATCCTGGCAATAAATAAACGTGGATTTTTGGCTATCCTTGCTGCGTACCCATCCATAAAATCCAGAATTTCCGGCATGAAAATTAGCGACACTATTATTCAAAACCATGAATTTCCCTGGATCAGCAGTGACGAAACGGTCCGTTTCGTAGACCGTAAACACATCAACGTTTTTTATACCCAATTGATGCTGCCGTTGGTTTTCTTGATCTTAACTGGAATCGGCGCAGTTCTTCTTGATTTAAATTTAGGGCTATTTCTGCCAATTACATTCCTAATCTTCTGTTTATGGAGCATATGGTTGTGGCTTGATTGGCGAAACGACTTCTACCTTGTCACCAGTGAACGGGTAGCCTGGGTGGAAAAAGTGATCTGGCTTCATGACCAGCGGAGAGAGGTTCCCCTCCAATCTATTCTGTCGGTTAATATCTCAACAAACCAGATTCAGCGCCTATTTGGGTATGGAGATGTCATTGTCCGCACATATACAGGAAATATCCCAATGCGGAACACTGCCCATCCAAAAATGCTGCTGGACCTGATTTCCGAAGTGCAGGAAATTTCTAAAACGAGAGCTCAAAGAATAGAAACCGCGGACATCAACCAAACCATCCGCACACGACTGGGTCTGTCAGGGAATTCAACCTCTCCCGAAACCGATCCCGAGTTTACTGATTTGGAAATGGAGGGAGGTCCCCAGCTAACGGAAACGATCACTCCTCTCCAGGAATTCATTAATCTCTTTCGTGCCAGGTATGAGTTAAACGGGGTAATCAATTATCGGAAACATATATTTGTCCTGTTCCGGAATTCCTGGTGGCTTTTGATGGCTCTTGCCGGCCTTGGAGTCTCCTTTTTTGCCCGTTTAGTCGGGCTCTTGACCTATCCAACTTTACCGGTGATCATAATACTTTTTACTGTGAATTTGGCTGCCCTGGGTTATGTGTTTGCTGACTGGGCAAATGACCGTTTTCAGATTACAGATAAACACATCATTGATCTGGATCGAAAACCGTTTGGGCGAGAAACCAAACGATCTGCGCTGCTGGAAAATGTTCTCAGCCTAGATTGTAAAAGGGAGAATATAATCCAAAGGCTGTTTGATTTTGGCACAGTCGCAATCAATGTTGGAGATATTCAATTGGATTTTGAACATGTCGCTCACCCCATAACTGTCCAAAATGAAATATTTGAACGATATAATAATGCAGTAAAACAAAAAGAACTGGAAGACGCTCACCGTCGGCGGGACGATATGGTAGAATTTTTAGCGGCTTATCACGAAGAAAGCACTGATGATACGCCAGGTCCCGAAAGTGACGATTCCTGATTGAGTATTAGCAACAAATTACAGGAGCAGGCTTCCTATGGCAGCGCGAGAAATTATTTTTGTCCCTCATCCAACGTTAAGAAAGAAATCCGCAAAAGTATCTGATTTTGGCCCCGACCTTCAGCAATTAATCGAGGACATGATTGAAACACTGCACGAGAACTCCGGAGCCGGATTGGCAGCCCCGCAGGTCAACATCTCGCAGCGGGTGATCCTGGTGGAATTTGGAACTGAAGATAATGAGGAAATTCCACCGACATTGTATGTCATGATCAATCCCAGAGTGACCCGTTTTTCCCAGAAGATTGTGACCGGTGCTGAAGGCTGCCTGTCAATTCCCGGGCTAATGGGAGAAGTGGAACGGGCAGATGAGATTGTTGTGGAAGGTCAAGACCGCTTCGGCAAACCGTTGAAAATGCGGCTGCAGGGGTGGATCGCACGGATATTCCAGCACGAAATCGATCATGTCAACGGTATTCTCTACACTGATCGGGCAACAAGTGTCTGGGAAACCGATGAAGATTATAACCCCGTGTAGACTTCATGTATCTCACTCATCTATCTCTGACTGATTTTCGAATATTCTCCCGGTTTGACCAGGACGTTCCTCAAAACGCACTAATCTTGGTCGGTGATAATGCTCAAGGCAAAACAAGTCTTCTTGAGGCAGTTTACTATCTGTCAGCTTTAGATTCCTTTCAAGCATCCAGTACAGCAGAATTGATCAATTTTTCCGCTCTTCAAAACAACCTTGCGGTTTGCAGGATCGTAGCTGATTACCAGAAGGGTGATAAAAACCATCACCTGGAAATCAGGATCATCCGGGATACGCTGTCCAATGGAAACGCCAGCATTCGAAAAGAAGTTATTCTAGATGGAAGCCAGACCAAAATCAATTCTGTTATCGGACATTTTAATGCAGTACTGTTCCTCCCGCACATGCTTCAGATAGCCACGGGCTCTCCCCAGCGCCGCCGTCATTATCTCAACCTGACCATCTCCCAGGTGGATCCGCGTTATAACGAAACCCTGTCAGAATATAATAAAGCTCTGACTCAGCGAAACGCCTTATTAAAACAACTTAATGAGCGCTCCGGCGACCCGGATCAATTATCCTATTGGGATGAAAGAATCACCCAGGCAGGATCCTATATTATGCACGCCCGGATTCAGGCAATACGGGATATCGGGCATTTATCTGCCTCAATCCATCAGGAACTCACCAGGGGGGAAGAAATCCTGCGTCTGAATTATCTACCCTCTTATGAACCGATGCCCTCTCCTCCCGGGCAAATTGAATTACCTCTGGACAACCCGATAGATAGGTCCGGAATGGATTTAAAGGAAATTCAAGGAGGTTTTCGGGAAAGACTTCTGGCCCAGCGAAAAGAGGAAATCAGCCGTGGAGTTACCACTCTAGGACCGCATCGGGATAATCTGCGTTTTATCAGCAACGGTATTGATCTTGGTAATTTTGGTTCCCGGGGGCAGCTGCGAACTGCTTTGCTGGCAATTAAATTAGCTGAAGTTGCCTGGTTAAAAGAGAATACCGGCCACTGGCCGGTGTTATTACTTGATGAAGTGCTGGCTGAATTAGACGATTACCGGCGGCAGGATTTATTGGAGCGCCTGTCAAAAACCGAACAATTGCTGTTAACAACGGCTGACCTGGATTTGTTTTCTGATGAGTTTCGAAAAACCGCAACTAGATGGGAAATTCAAAACGGTCAGCTAACGGTTTAATCAGAGGGGTTTTTTACCAGGTACACCCACCCGCCGGGGATACTTCTCGGGGGTTGAAGCTTTCTTTTCTATCGTAATTAAGAATCTATCTTCAGTTACTCCAGGAAGCGTTATTTTCTTTACCTGGGTTAATTCACCCCCCAATAACCCTACTGCCTGGTGGGCTTGTTGGGCTTCAGCTGGACCCCGATCCCCTTTCATCGCCAGCATACTTCCCCCAAGTTTAACAAATGGGAGCATGTACTCACTAAGCGTGGAAAGCTGGGCAACTGCTCTTGCTATTGCCCAGTCAAATTTTTCTCTGAATTCCACTTCCCGGGCAAGTCGCTCTACTCGTTCCTGGATGACCTGAATCCCCTTTAAGTTCAAACTATCTATGATATGCTGGCAAAACTCGGCTTTTTTATTAATGGAATCTACCAGAACCACTTCAGTTTCTGGCAGCAGTATCTTTAACGGTATGCCGGGGAAACCCGCTCCGGTACCGACATCAATCAGCCGGTTAATGGTTGTGTTCTGGATTACCAGATAGGGACTAAAGGAATCTAAAAAATGCTTAACCCGGATCTGTTCCGGTTCATGAATCGCAGTGAGATTGAACCTGCTATTCCATTCATCAAGCTCCTGTCTGTACCGGTCAAGGAGGGATAATTGGTAAGAACTGAGGGTAATCCCGATCAAATTCTGAGTTTCCGTCTTTAAGGTTTCCATCTGGGATAAATTATACAGGAATCTTGCAATCAAGAATAATAAAAGTCTGATTTCTCATCCAGAAATCAGACTTTTATATATTGCATTATCAGAGACTATTTTTCTTTTTCTACAGAAGTCTTATCCTGAGCCTTTTTCTTTTTCCCTCGGGAAAATAATCTTTTCAGCCCTTTCCAAATCCAGCGGATGGGGAAATACAGAACCAGTACAACCGGGAGAATGTACAACGCTACCCAAATCAAAAAGTTAGCAATTAATTCCAGGGTATTGATAAGCGCCTGGATCGCCCGTTTCGCTACCCCTACAGGCTGCCAATTCCCGATTTTGAGAGGCTGTACTGCCTCATTTGCCTGAATATTCACAGATATAGCGGATAAAGCGGCAGACTGCTCGTAATATTGCATTTGCCCTTTAATCAATTCTATTTGTTCCTGTACATCAACCAGGCGGTTGTAGACGCTTAACACATCCTCTGTCTCATAGGCTTGTTCCATGATCTCAGTTAGCTGTTGTTCCGCATTCTCCAGATTTCTCAACCTGGATTCTAAATCAGTGTATTCCTGCGTTACATCCTGACCCGAGATATTTTCATTCAGAATCTGACCTGCACCTGATTTTATCTCAACCAAAGCCTGGTCCAATTTCTCGGCAGGTACCCGGATAGTAATATTGGCCTGAGGGACTTCCAACCCACCTTCAACCTCCATCCTGTACAAGTTGGAGGAAACTACAAATCCCCCCAAATCAGCAGCGAGGTCACTGATAGCATCAAGGGTTGTTCCCGGCTCTTCAACAACAATTGACAGGGATGCATTCTTGATTACCATTCTGGTTTGGGATTCTCGAGTCTGGATCCCCGGTTCCTGATAGGATGTTGAGCTGGTTGAATATTCCGCCTCGCCAAAACTAGAGTCACTTGAGATATTAATTCCCTTGGCCATGGGAGCTCCAGCATCCATCAATATCTCAGAATCATATTGAGAACTACCAACAGCACAAGAGGACAAGAGAATAGTTAGAACGGACAAGAAAATTAGTTGTTTCCTCATGAATATATCTCCTTTCTTGGGTATACTTTTCATCCTTAAGACGCTAAATCTGTTAGAAAAGTTCCCTACCATCCCAAATCCAACCGTTGAATGTATTCATCTGGCAATCCAGCCAATTCCATCCTTTCCTGGACGTCTGCGATGTCGTACGAAACCCGGTGCTGCGCCCAGGTCTTTTCCTCGGTATCAAAGATTGTGTAAGCTGCCCGGGGATCATGATCTCTTGGCTGTCCAACTGACCCGGGATTTACTATGGTTTTATTTGGAAGCCGGGTTTGTTCCCCTGGAAAAACAAAGTTCACGGTTGCCAGCTCTTTGCCGTTCTTCATGTAGTACATTACGGGAAGATGAGAATGTCCCACAAAACAATATGGGGTCATAAAATAATCGAAATTTGCTGTAGCTGTGTAGACATCCATGATGTATTCCCAGATCGGGTCTCGGGGACTTGCATGAGCCAGCGTTACATCATCAACTTCAACTTGCGGAGAAAGACTCTGTAAATACTGCCGGTGTACCGGATTGAGTTGTTCAGCTGTCCACTCCAGCACTCTTTGGGCAGAGTGGTTGAATTTTACATTTTCGGTCAGGCCAATCACCGCGCTATCATGATTGCCCCGCAGGCAAATCAAATTAGGAAGATCCCGGATAATCGATACACAATCATTTGGATCTGGACCATAACCGATAATATCCCCCAAACACCAAACAGCATCTACTGCGTTGGCGTCTTCTAAAACCGCTTCCAGAGCTGTGCGATTCCCATGTATGTCAGATATGATTAATACTTTCATTTATGGCTGGTACCTCCCAGACATAGTTATTTTACAGTAACTAATCACTGTGGTTTTCCTAATCATAAGCGAAACTTCGTTTCCAGTAAAGTTATTATTAGCAGTATTCAAACAGAAAACTGCTAATAATCAAAAACAAGATTTACTTCAATCCGACATGATATCACAGTCTTCTACCACTAGATGAGCCTGATTGCAGGCCGCCTTGAATGGCATTGTTCTTGCAACCTTAACATAGCAGCCGGTTTTTTAACCGGCAACCCCTCACTTAAAGGTAAAATATGCTCAGTGATATGGCTATTTCAAGGCGATTCTTCCTCAGTTTCCTGGTTCTATTAATCAGTGCCTGCACAAAACAGGCACATACAGCACCCTATATAAATTTTTCCAAAGTAGAATCAGAATCGGAACCAGTAGCCACCGCGGATCCTTACATACCCCCAACCAGAATTCCAGATCAACCAATTTATACCCCCACGCCAAGCGCTCCTAAACCACTTCCCACGTTGCGCACAGAAGATATTACCTATATTGTTCAATGGGGAGATACAGTACGGTCCATCGCTTACCAGTACAATTTACTCCCCCAGAAAATTATTAACGTAAACGGGATTACCAATCCTAGCCTGATCTATACCGGACAGGAACTGCTTCTGCCTGCACCGGTTATCAGAAATACAGGACCTAGTTTCAAATTAATTCCGGACTCTGAATTAATTAATAGTCCTTATACAGTACGTTTTCGTACAGTTTCATTTATCGACAATCAGTCGGGGTATTTAAAAGATTATCAGGAAGAAGTAGATGGTGAACCGCATAATGGATCTGAAATTGTCCAGCGTATCTCCGAGGATTATTCCATAAATCCCCGTCTTCTGATTGCCCTGATCGAACATCAAAGTCAATGGGTGACTACAAAGAACAATAAAAACAATCCTTACCCGCTATCTCACAAAGAAGCAGGCTATGAGGGACTGTACCGTCAGTTAGCCTGGGCAGCAGATGAACTGAATCGGGGATATTACCTATGGAAAGTAAAAGGTATTGGTACCTGGACATTGACTGATGGAATCAATGTTCCTATTAACGCCACCATCAATGCTGGATCTGCAGGTGTCCAGCACTTGTTTTCGCGGCTCCTTCCCTACAAGGATTGGTTAACTGCCGTATCTGAGGAAGGCTTCTTTTCTACCTATTCTAACTTGTTCGGGTACCCCTTTGATTACACGTATTCTCCCCTTGTTCCCGAAGATCTAACCCAACCCCAGCTTCAACTGCCGTTCGAAGATGGCGTAACCTGGCTATTCTCCGGAGGGCCCCACGGTGGATGGGATACCGGTTCTGCTTGGGCGGCACTTGATTTTGCACCAACTCCCGGCGATGTAGGCTGTAGCTCCAGCAATGCCTGGGTGGTTGCAGTAGCTGACGGCATCATTGTCCGATCTGATCACGGTGCCGTTACCCAAAGTCTGGATGGAGATCCTTACGGTCAAACCGGGTGGTCTATCCTTTATGCGCATATTGAAACCCGGGACCGGGTTGAGATTGGATCCCGCTTAAAAGCAGGAGACAGAATTGGACATCCTTCCTGTGAAGGAGGAATCTCTACCGGCACTCACCTTCACATTGCCCGGCGGTATAATGGGGAATGGATTCCCGCTGATCAGGATATCCCTTTCATCATGGACGGCTGGGTATCCCAGGGGCTGGGATTTGCTTATCAAGGCATAATGACTCGCGGAGATCAAGTGATTCGGGCTGAAGATACTAAAACTGATTACAATCGAATTCAACGGTAAAAACCAGTGAAACGTATTGTCATTTTTACACTCATGCTCTCCTTGACGGGATGCAGTTTATACCAAAGAACCCCTCCGATTTTTGTCCCTCCTGTGGGGTACACACCAACACCTGTGACACCCACTCCGGATCCGTCGCCGACTCAAGCGTCTACCCTTGCAAATTCGGCAACTCCCACCGCTGAATTTAATCCGACCCCGACTATATTCATTCCATCTACAGAAACACTAGTGCCTACGCCCAATGTCGAGCGGGAACCCATTGTCTACCATGCCCAAGCCGGGGACACACTAGCTGTTGTTGCCACCCATTTTGGCGTAGGGAAAGATCAGATCCAATCCAACATAACTTTGCCTGAGACATCCTTTATTAACCCGGGAACGCTGCTAGTTATTCCTCAGGTATTAATCAACACAACTTCTGATGCACACCTGCTGCCTGACAGCGAGTTTGTATATTCCCGGGCAATCACAGATTCCGATTTTCCTTCCGATGTAATCAGTTTTGTAGAACAGGCCGGGGGCTATTTAAGTAAACCGCGAGAATATAAACACTCGCTCTTAACCAGCGGGGGAGAAATTGTTAAACAGATTGCTCAAAACAATTCCCTCAATCCTTTTCTCCTGCTTGCCCTGCTGGAACACCAGAGTAATTGGGTATTTGGTCAACCCCAAAACATCGCCCAGTTGAAATATCCCCTGGGGCACCTAGATCACGATGATCAAGGTCTGGTAAATCAACTTCGGTGGGCAGTCAACCAGCTCTCGATAGGTTATTATGGCTGGCGAGAAGGACGCTTGACAGAAATTTTAATAAGAAATTCACAAAACCCCTCCAGAAACGTAACAGCCCGGATTGAGCCCAGCCTGAACGCTGGAACTGTCGCCCTCCAGTATTTTTTCTCACAGATTTATGAAAGTGATGAATGGATCCAGGCGTTGGATGACGATACCGGCTTTATCACAACCTATACTGATATGTTCGGTTCTTCAGAAAATCGTACTCAGTATGAACCTCTCTTTTCCCACGATCTGGTCCAGCCTGAGCTTGGATTACCTTTCACTCGGGGTACTGTTTGGAACTATACAGGAGGACCCCATGGAGCCTGGGAACGGGAAGGATCCTGGTCTGCAATTGACTTTGCACCTTCCGGATTTGAAGGTGGGTGTTCAGGGTCCTACGCCTACGTAACAGCATCCGCGCCAGGCCTGGTCGTCAGGGCGGAAAATGGTGCAGTGATCATAAATTTGAATTACAACAACAATGAGCATTCCGGCTGGGTGCTGTTATATCTGCATATTGCTACTACTGGACGGCTGGTAGACGCGGGTGATGAGGTCAAATTCGGAGATAAATTAGGGCATCCCTCCTGTGAAGGTGGTATCTCAACCGGCACCCATGTCCATATGGCGCGGAAATACAATGGGGAATGGATGACAGCTGATGGCGATGGACCTATTCCTTTTCTGTTAAGTGGCTGGACAGTGCATAATGGTGCTTCAGCTTACAAAGGAAGCCTCACCAAACCTGGGGAGAGTGTCGTCACTGCCAGCTCTTATAGTGCTCCGGGGAGCCAGATTAAGCGGTAAAATAGAAGACCTATGTCCCGCTTTCAGGGTTTCACTCAAAATCGAATTAAGTTCCTGTTTCCATGGTTTTGGATTCTGGGAATTCTGCTCTCTGCTTGCATGCTGCAAATTCAAGATCCGGAAACAATCCCGCTCCCCACTTTAACCACAATCCCAACCATTACTCCCAGACCAGTGGCAGAACGCCCGATATATTCACCCGGAGAGATCGTGGATTATATTGCACAGTCGGGTGATACATTATCTAATCTTGCTTTCAGGTTTAACACCACGGTAGAGGAAATCCTGGCAGAAAATCCAGTCATCCCGGAAAGCGCTACAACTCTCCCTCCAGGTTTGCCTATGCAAATCCCAATCTATTATGAAGCGCTTTGGGGTTCTCAGTTTCAAATTCTCCCTAACTGCGCCTTTATTAATGGACCTGCCCAAATTGGATTTAACGTAACAGAGTTTGTAGAGTCTCAACCCGGTTGGTTAAAAGATTACCAACAGTATGCCGCAGAGCAGCAGCGAAGCGGGGCGGAGATCGTCTCCTATGTTTCTACAAGCTTCAGCATCAGTCCCCAGGTGCTGTTGACATTATTGGAATATCAAACCGGCGCGTTAAGCAACCCCACACCTCCTGATAATTTAGAGGATTACCCGCTAGGTTACGTTAAAACTGGTTACCATGGTTTATATATCCAGTTAGTTTGGGCTGCAAATTCTCTGAACCAAGGATATTACGGGTGGCTGGTCAACCACCTGGACACTCTGGAGTACCTTGATCAAACTATTGAGCATCCTGACCCTTGGCAAAATGCAGCAACGGTTGCTCTGCAATATTATTTTTCCCGGCTCGAACCCAAAGCGGTATATGACTACACAATAAGTCCGGATGGATTCTTCAAAACTTATCAATCCTATTTTAAGGATCCCTGGAGCTGCGAACCCCATATTCCCGGCAGTTTAAGACAGCCGACCATGCGTCTCCCATTCGAAAGCGGAAAAACCTGGGCTTTCACGGGAGGTCCTCATACTGGTTGGGGGAAAGGAGATCCCTGGGCTGCGCTGGACTTTGCCCCTCCCAGTGAAAGCGGAGGTTGTGAAGTGACCAGTGAATGGGCTGTAGCAGTTGCACCCGGTATTATCGCCAGATCAGATACCGGTCTGATTGAGCTGGACCTGGATGGCGATGGTGATCCACTCACTGGATGGGTGATTTTATATCTCCACCTGGGAATCCAGCATAAAACAAGGGAGGGAGAATTGGTTGAAGCAGGAGATCCCCTCGGTCATCCTTCCTGTGAGGGAGGTGAAAGCACCGGCTCTCATATTCATATTGCCCGCAAATACAACGGGGAATGGATTCCCGCTTCAGGCACTATACCCTTTAATCTGGATGAATGGATTGCACACGATGGAGCGGCTGCTTATTTGGGCACCCTGACCAGATTTACCGAGACTGTTATTGCCAGTGTGGAAGCAGAAGAAAAAAGCCTGATCAGCGCACGGAAAATCACTCCTTAGGATCTTTCCTCAATTTCCATTTAAAGAAACCAATCACCCCCTCAAGAATTCAATATTCTTAATGTTGTGTTCAATAATTCTTATTTTTTTCCTTGACATACTGAAATTTTCTGATATACTGTAAGCATTGTTCAAGTTCCCCTATGGGAGACAATCATGTTTACGGTAACTTTACTCGAATTCAAAACCAATCAAGCGGAGCTTCACAGGCAGGCAGCCAAATTTCGGCTGATGCAATTGCTGAAAAAACCAAATCCATGGACAGCCCATGTATTCACCGCGGTTGGCAGATTATTGATTGAGTCTGGAACAGGGATCATCAATCGTTTTCAAACAGCTCAATATAAATATTAATTCCAAAAAGGAGATTTAATCATGCACCCATTACCCTCTCAATGCCCCATCTGCGGTGGAGATGTTGTTATCACCCAGATTAATTGCCGCGATTGCAACACAACAATTGACGGTCGTTTTACTTCCCGCACGTTCTCGCAGCTGACTCCAAAACAAATGGATTTTGTAGAGACCTTTGTCAGATTGGAAGGCAAAATCACCCATATGGAAAAGGAACTTGGGTACTCATACCCCACAATCCGCAAACTGCTGCACGATGTCATTCGAGCGCTGGGCTACGAACCAGGCGGCGAAGAGGAAATGCCAGAGCTGTCTGAAAAAGAACGGGAAAGCATCCTCAATAACCTGGATGAGGGGAAAATTAGTTATGATGATGCCATCAAGCAGCTGAAAGACGAGGAGAAATAAGGGCTATGACACAACACTCAATCCCTATTGATGATATCTCCCGGCTGGTGATTATCAGCACCGGAGGCGACCTGTACCTGACGGGGTGGAACCGTGACGAGATTCGGATCAAAGACCCTTCAGAGCAGGACTCATTCAGCAAAGAAAAAGACCTGCTTGAGATTACATTTCCAAAAGACGGCATTATCCATCTACCCCATCACCTGCCCGTTACCATCGAATCCGTTGGCAAAGACGCGGTGATTAAGGGAATCGGCAGTCCTCTTCAAATTTCCTCAGTGGGTGGTGATCTAATACTCAGTGATGTCAGCCCATCAAATATAAAATCTGTCGGCGGTGATGTGTTTGCAAAACGCGTCCAGGGAGATTTAGTGACAGAAAATGTAGGCGGTGACTGTTTGATCGATAACGTAAAAGGACAGCTGTCCCTTCAACAGGTCGGAGGAGATATCCAGATCGAAAAGGTAGCTGGCGGTATCGAAGCCCAGGCAGGAGGAGACGGCCAAGTGAGTTTTTCTCCGGTTCCCTGGCAAGCATACAGCATTAAAACAGGCGGCGATATATCTATTTCAGTACCAGAGGACAGTAATGCTGAGCTCTCAATTAAGAGCGGAAGTAAAGATATAACCATGAAGCTAGGCAGCACCGACGAAAAGGTATCCGATGGGGACTTCACCAAACAAATTGGCGAAGGGGGTCCATCAGTCATGCTTGCCGCAGGCGGGAGCGTATTTATAGCAAGCGACAATTACAGTTGGTTATCTCCGTTCCAGGCGAATGCAGAACAATTCGAAAGTATTGCAGTTGATTTTTCAGCGCAGACTGCTGAACATATAAAAAACAATCTCAGTCATTTGGAAATTACTCTGAGGGAATCTTTATCTAACCTTCCTGAATCAATGGAATCGGCCGGTTTATCTGAAGAGAACCTGCAGCAGATGAAAACTCGAATCGAGGAAAGCAGCCGTCTGGCAATCCAAAAAGCAGAAATGGCAGCAGCAAAAGTCCAGGCAAAGGTAGAGAAGAGTATCGCCAAGGCTCAGCGGAAAGCACTAAAAGCGAAAAGGAAAGCCGGAAAATTTGACCTGGATCAATTCTTTGCCTCACAAGCTGAAAAGAAATCAGTGTCGGATAGCGAACGTTTGATAATCCTGGAAATGCTCCAGGAGAAAAAAATCTCTCCTGAAGAAGCCGATGATCTATTAAAGGCTTTGGAGGGGAAGAAAAAACAATGACCGCAAATAACGAACGCCTGGAAATTCTAGATATGATTCAGCGGGGAACAATCAACGCTCAGGAAGGTTTAAAGTTAATCGAAGCACTCGGTGAAACCCAGGACAATCTCGACGAGGAATACCTTCTCGCTAAAGCCAGGCTTGAAGGAGGAACTGAACAGGAAGCGGGGGACGAGTTTGATCCTCAATCCGTAGTGGAAGATCTTGAAAAGTGGAAAAAGTGGTGGATCATCCCTTTCTGGGTCGGGGTAGGAACAACCATATTTGGCGCATCTCTGATGTACTGGGCCTGGTCTGCCTGGGAAATAAGCTTTGGATTTATCCTGGCCTGGATCCCGTTTCTGATCGGGATTGGTATTCTGGTACTTGGTTGGAACAGTCGGACCGGACCCTGGCTCCATCTCCGGATTCAGCAAAAACCGGGAGAAAAACCTGGTCGAATTTCTATCAGCTTTCCACTGCCAATCCGATTCTTTGCCTGGAGTTTACGTACCTTCGGAAATCTCATTCCTGGCTTAAATGCTACTGGCGTTGATGAAGTCATTCTCGCGTTGGGAGAAAGCGCCCATGCAGAAACCCCCTTATTTATTGATGTAAATGAAGGTGATGAGGGAGAACAAGTTAAGATATACATTGGTTAGGAAGAGGTTTCTAACGAGGAGAAAAACATGGTTACCAGCGAAGAACGGATGAAAATCCTGAACATGATCAATGAGGGAAAAATCACTGCAGAAGAAGGATCAAATATTTTATCGGCCTTAACCCAAAGAAGCGAAAAACCGAAAAAAGTGTCCAAGCAAGCTCTTACCAGTCAGTGGCTTCGTGTGCGGGTTTCGGATATGTCTACCGGGAAAGCCAAAGTTAATGTAAACGTACCTATGAGACTCGTTGACGCGGGGTTAAATATTGCCGCGCAATTTATAGATGAGGTGGAAAGCGGCCAGATGATGGACGCTGTTAAGGAAGCATTGGCAGAAAATATCCAGGGGAAAATCGTTGATGTGATTGACGAGGAAGACCAGGAACACGTAGAAATATTTATCGAATAAACCCCTGTTTTATATGAATAACCAACAGAGAGCCCGGATTTCTCCGGGCTCTCTGTGTTTTAGACTATTAGTAAGATTATTCCTTTTTCGGGGCAGCCTCTTTAACCTCTGCGGTTACTACATCCTCGGCTGCAGGTACATATTCCGGGACGACGATCATCATAATCACATAAGCCCAGAAAAGTCCGCTGCCGGTCGCAAAAAAGCCAAAGACAAAGAGGAGCCGGATCAGTGTGGGGTCAACGTCAAAATAATCCGCAATCCCAGCACATATGCCCGCAACCATCCGATCATCCACCGAGCGATACAATCTTTTATATTCATTAGCCATGATTCTTTCTCCTGATAACAAAATTTGTTGTTTCTCTACCAGGATATACGTCTAAACCATTATAAAGTTGTATGTTTCTTTTTGTTTCCTGTTCAGCAAATTGCTTCCTAATAACGAAAAACATTAATCAGCTATCAATCCTGTCTCCAACTCCAGAAAGGCACTTTCTTTTGATATAATCAAGACAGTATACCTAAAACGAGGTGCCATGGATATCTACGATAAGGAAGCTATCTCAGTTAATATCAGTACAAGGCTGCGTGCCCTCCGGGAAGAACGGGATTTGTCAATCCGGGCGTTGGGCCGATTAAGCGGTTTGTCCGCCAATGCTTTAAGTGTAATTGAACGGGGTCTTTCCTCCCCCTCTGTGAGCACATTGTACAAAATCGCAATTGCTCTCGAAATTCCAGTTACGGCATTTTTTGAAGAAACTCCCCCAAAACAGGACGTGGTTTTTATCAAATCTTCCGAGAGGAACCGCATTCCCCTCCATAGGGGATTATGGGAAGGTCTAGGTGGAGAACACTATGATGGCTTAATAGAGCCCTTTATGATTACTCTTGAAGCCGGCACCAGCAGCGGCAGATTCCATATGTCACATTCCGGCCATGAATTTGTGTTATGTTTACGTGGCCAGTTGGAGTATGAGATTGGCAATCAGGCTTATCTCCTGGACTCAGGAGATGCATTATTATTTTCTGGCTCACTGGAACATAAATGGCGGAATCCGGGGAACATTGTTACCACTGCATTAATCTTGTTGTCTGGTTTCCACCCTGGGGAAAGCCCCAGTCAATATCATCTTGCTTCAGGAGATCCTATCGTCACAGAATAAATTTACATCGAACAAGCAAAAACAGCCTCGAAAATAATTTCGAGGCTGTTTTATTTTTCCTCTTATTGAGTTTAAACAAAAATAACTTGAGCACCTTCGGTTATATCCATAAACTCCATTGCACCCAGAACTACTGATCCTTCAATCAAATCATCCTTGGTTAATTTCATCATGTCCATTGACATTTTACACCCGTAAACATTGGCTCCAGCATCAATGAGCAGCTGCATGAACTCGGGCACAGGAGGGAAATCCAGCTTTTTAATCTCCCCTCTCATCATCCAGGAAGCAGCGGCGGACATTCCCGGCAGAGCTCCCAGCAAAGTTGGGATCCCGAACCAGGGGTGCATATTGGGATTACCCACGGTAGCAACGTGTAGTTTTCCCATTTTCTTTTTGGTGATAATGTCCAACCCCCAGAAGGTGAAGAACATCTCCACCTCGATGCCGCTCATTCTGGCAGCATTGGCCAGGATTAAAGGCGGGTAAGCCATATCCAATGAGCCTTTGGAAGCTATCAGCGCCAGCTTTCTTCCGCCAGCTTCTCCAGAACTTTGATGTAAAGCTCTTGAAGGTTTTGCCATCTTCTTCTCCTTTTCCTAAATACAGCCGGTTGGTTTTTTAAGGCCTGCGATATTGGCGGCAATTTTTGCCGGTCCCCCGGGGAATAATTGGTACATTTCTTTCATGCTGACTTCTGTCTGCTGGGTAATACGGCGCAGAGTTGGCGGCTCACCCTGAGCTTCAAACTCCTGTCTGGCGTACTTTATCACTTCCCAATGACGATCTGAAAGTTTAACCTCCAGCGCTTCCCCAATCGCCTGGGCTATTTCTTCCGTCCACACAGAAGCGTCTACCATAAATCCTTCATCATCGAAGGCAATGGTGTCAAGAATATCTTGAGTCATAATCTATCTCCTTATAACAATAAATAAACGGTCAGTTCCCCTGCTTATTCCCACCCATAAGTTTTACAATCTGAAGTAAACGGGCCATTCCTTTCCGAACTTCAGGTTGATTCAATTCCCTCAATAACGCGATCGAGGATGGAGATCCCAAATCCTCCCCTATGGATCGAATATCTGCCGGATCTATCTCAGCCACAATCTTCTCCAGCACACCCCAACTTTCCCGGGCGATGGCGAAAAAGCCTTCTCTCTCTAAACGATCAAGCCCTTCTATCGTGGTTGAGAAGACCTGTTTTCCGAGCAGTTCCATTTCATCGGCGATCCCCATCAACGCCTCGAAACGATCCATCATGGTCAGGATTAATTGAGTATTTCTAAGAACCCTTTTCAGGAGGTAAATTAAATCCTCCAGTTCAAATTCTGTCCCAATTTCAGCCAGTTCATTAATGGTTAACTTGATCAGCTGATTGCCGATTGGTATTAAATCTGCCTTTAGTTCATCCAGTTCACGTCCCCGACGTTGTTCAATCTCAGCATGATCAGCCAGAATTTCCACCTGGGCGGTCAGTTGATCAACTTTTTCATGAAGTAAAGCGATATCTTTATCCATCACTCACCCTCACTGCCATTTCCCGGCCATGGTCATCTGGGATTCAAAAGGCATTTCTCCCCCTTTCAGCAAGATATTCCAATACATCCAGCGGAACATCATTTTGCCCCAATGATTGGAAGGGGACTCTTTTAGCAGGGAGAATGGCCCTAATCCGGGAAGGGGGTATTTCCCCGGAAGCGGTTCCACATCGTAGTTAAAATCAATCAATATTCCCTGTTCAAATCCAGATTCAATAAAACAATTCGCATGTCCATCAAACTCTGCCAACAGCTCTAATCCCTCCATGTGCCGAAGCATATTGTCTATCAGAACATCCAGCATAAAATGAGCTACTGATCCGGCTTTGGAGGTCGGGGCATTCCCGGCATCACCAATAACCCAGATGTTTTCCCAAGCTGAAGATTGCAGGGTATGTTTATCAACAGGGACAAAGTTGAGTTCATCACCCAGCCCCGAGCGTCCAATGACCTCAGCGCCCATGTTGGTGGGTATCGAAACCAACAGGTCATAAGAGATTTCACGTTCATCCCAGGAACGAATGACCTGCTTTTTGTTGTCCACCTCGCCAATGTTGAACTCCGGCTCCAGGTTAATATTTTTCTTTTCCAGCATACCTCCCAGGATCTCGGAAGCTCTGGGTTTAGTAAAAGCGCCATCAAGCGGCGTGGCATAAACTATTTCCACCTGATCCCGTATTCCACGTTCATGAAAAAACCAGTCCGCCAGGAAAAGAAATTCCAGGGGGGCTACAGGACACTTTATCGGCATTTCTGAAACATTCACAACCATTCTGCCGCCTTTCCAGAACTTTAAAAACCGTGCCAGGTCAGCAGCACCATCAGGTGAATAAAAATCAAAAATGTTCTTCCGCCATCCGCCGCCATCCAGCAATCCCTCAGTTTCTTTTGGCTGAATATGACTTCCGGTTGCGATCACCAGGTAATCATAATTGATGATTTGTTTATCTTTAGATAACTGGACCCGGTTCTTTTCCGGTTCAATCAGCTCGATATCGGAAAGTATCAAATTGACGTTAAGGGGAATAAAGTCCCGCTTGGGCTTTTCCACATCCCGGGGATTGTAAATTCCAAAGGGAATAAACAGCAAACCAGGCTGGTAATAATGGGTTTCGTCGCGGTCAACAATGATGATCTCCCATTCCCGGGAATCAAGTTCGTGAACCATCTTGTTTGCAACCATAGTGCCGCCAGTTCCGGCACCCAGAATCAATAAAGTTTTCATATAAGCGTTCTCCTGATCCTTGACAGAGGCTGGTTTTCCGGACTCAGTCACAGATACTTCCGGTTCTCTTGTTCAAGGCATAATGTAACAAGGCATATAATACCATGTTACACTAGAGGAAAAAGGGCTATTAAGAACTTCTTACAAATTTATTATGTTGTTCTGTTTTTCACAAGCCGTTGTCCCCAGCTACCCAACACGCACTCAAATCAGCACCATTTCCCCACTATTAAGAACGTTAAATGCCTCGGCTCATTTTTCACTGTGCCGTTATTTTCCAATCGAACCAAAATTGATGTTTTTTATATGCCCACCAACTTTCCGTTTCCGGTTGGATCAGTCAATTATCTGTCACCAAAACAAAAAACTCTGTATAATAGAATCGGTTTCCAGGATGAAATAACTCAGGGAGGAGTTCTTATGAAATTGAATGTTAAAGCCTTTGCCCTCGCCTCTGGCCTAGTCTGGGGAATTAACTGGTTTGCAGTAACGTGGTGGATGATGGCCTTTGACGGAGCAACCAGGGAAGTGCTGTTCGTCGGACGCATGTACCGAGGATTTACACTCAGCCCAATTGGCAGCCTGGTTGCCCTGCTGTGGGGTTTCGGGGACGGCTTTTTAATCGGCTTGATGGTCGCCTGGATCTATAATAAAGTCAGCCCCCATTTGCAATCTGACAAGGAATAACTCCAGGTATTACCAGACCTATATCATCACGAAAAAACCAAATCGCGATTAACGCTATAAGAGCCAGGCGAAGAATATACGCCCGGCTCTTATTTAACTTACTCCGATTCAAGAACTATTTCATTTCTTTTTTCCAAACCCCAGAACTGCCAAGCCTGCCAGCAAAGGCGCAGTGCAAAACCCGCTAATACCTGAAGAGTTGGCGGGCTGCTCAGTAATATTTACCTCGTTTTCTTCCTCCGGATGTGAAAGTTGAGCTGGCAAACTCTCTAACTCTCCTTCCCCTTCCACTATCTCGTAAACCATATCACCAGCCACAAAAATTAAGTGGTCACCAAGTGCTAAATATTTTCCCCAGGAAGGTCTGGCCGCGATCAAATCAAAATAGACTTGTGATCCAAACCCGATTTTTAGAATATCCATGGATCCGGGTTCAAATGCAGTGTCGATCCACATTCCGTTCTGATAGAAGAAAGTTTTATCATCAATATATTTAACAGCCGGCCGATAAAATCCCTGACCGGAATCACCACTTTGTACTTCCGCCTGGTAAAACGATTCCGCCGAACGCAAGTTTGATTCAGCATCAGCTTTCTCAACGGCTTCTGCACCTACAGCCGGTCCGGAATATTCTTCCGTCAAATCCCTGGCAGCATCATCCAGTCCTTCTCCAGTCAAGAAATCGCCCTCTTCAATCAGGAAAGAGGTATAGGGTGTAATAACCCCATATTTAATACTGAGTTGGACAATCGCGTCCACCCACTCCTGATTTTCACCTATGAGGCGAATCTGGGACAACAAATATCCTATCTTCCGGGTTGCCCACAATCTAGGAATATAACTGGTTGAATTTCCATCCTCATCAGCAGGCATGAAATCAGCTTCATATACAAATATCCTTTTTTCGCCATTTACATAACCTGACAATGTAATTTTTGTTTGTCCTGAACTGCCTGCAGGATATCGATACTGGCCCGTTAGCAGCAGTTGTGACCCTGAAAACAGATCAGGAATAACAGGCGGATACATATCTTCCACCAGGATTCCGCCAAAATCCAGCTCCAGGTCTGTCAACACAGGTGTTTTGATCTTGGCAAACAGGGCGGATACTTCCTCATCGATCCGCTCCTGGGGACGCACGTAGCTGGTTAATCCACGATTGTCTGCCGCCAGGGTATCCAGCAGCACAGTATTCACGTCATCTCCCACCCCAAAAGCAAAGAGACGAACGCTGCTTGATGCCGTTGCTTTGATATTTGCGATGATCTGCTGGATTTCCGTGACACCTTCTGTGGGCAGTCCATCTGTCAGGAAAAGCACTACGAGCGGTCTTCCTCCTTCATCGCCTTCCAAATCAGCTCTGAGAGAAAGCGCCTCCAACAGGGCAAGGTTTATGTTTGTTCCTCCCAGCGCATCCATCCTGTTGATCCAGGACAAAGCCTCTGGGGCTCTGGAGACAGGCTGCAGATCCAGGGCAAAGTGTTTACTTCCCGTAGAAAAAGCGATCACATTAAAACGATCTTCTTCATTGAGGTGATTTAATACATATTTAGAAGCTTCCTTGGCTTGATTAAGCTTCTCCCCTTCCATTGATCCCGAGGTGTCCAGAACCAGGATGATATCCCTGGGCACAACTTGATTGACTTCTACCGTCGGCGCTGCCATCAGAAGAAAATATCCTTCCTGACCGGGTAACCCTGTTTTTTCGGGATAGGTCAATCCGTCCCACCATATCTTGTCAGGATAGGTCAGCAGATGCAAACCTATCTCTTCTTTACTAAAAGTGTAAATGAGGTCAAAATCCTGATCCGGCAGAACAAATCTTTCTTCATAGCCAATTACCACTCGATGATCCCCTTCCCGCTGGATATATACCCGGTCTTGATGGGTGGGTGAATATATAGTATGCAGCGGTTGATCTGATTCAAGGGTAATGTGAACCGAGCACTCTTCCAGCGGTTGAGCAGAAAATTTCTCCGTATTAAGTGGATAACTATATCTCACCAAACCATTATCTGCGGTCAGCACCTGAGTATATTCCAAATCAATTTTCCTTGATCCTCCAGCTGGAATAGGAAATATTCGTACCTGTACTGCATCCCGGCCCACATATTCCAATAAAGCAGGGTCGCGTCGTTCGCGAACGATATCTTCATATATTTTTCGGGCTTCATCAGCAGGCAGAATCTTCCCCTCAATGGGTTCACCGTCAATCCACATCACGAATTTCGATATTGATGCCCCCAGGGGCAAAGGGAAGATATAAGTCCCCTCAACTTCCCAATCATACTCGTTTATAAATTCTTGTTCTACACGCGTGACTGCGATCTGATTTTCAATCGTGACAGAGACCCGGTGGTAACGGATGGTTAACCAAATATCCTCCAGCAGCACGGGGCCAGACAGCGGGGGCGGATCGGGAATCACAATGCCATCCGCCAGGACCGGCTGACAGGTGACTCCAAGTAGGATGAAAACAAAACCGAAACTAGCCAGTATTTTCTTTGGGAGATCCTTAATATGACACATTCTTCTCCTCCTCAGATAACTCTTGTTGATGCTGTTATGACGGTTAGCATCCTTCAAAAGTTCCCGAAATCCGTTCTGGCGGTTTCAAGCACTCAGGAGCAGAGCAGATTATTCAATTTTATAAATAAATTTCATGTCAGGATATTCTGTGAAAAAGTAATGGGCCCAAATGTATAAATGGTTAAATAGTGCCGCCAGTAATCCAGCTTTGGACAAAAACAGTAAGCCAGGAGCCCATAATAACAGGAACCCGAATAAATACATCGGATTCGATGACCACTGGAATATTCCTTTTTTTATAAAAGGCTGATCTCTGTAAATTTCAGGTTGAAAATGATCCTTGCCTAACGCTCTGTCTGCTCCAAAATACTTATACACCGAATAACCCAGATATAGTACCGGGGGAATACTCAGGACAGACAACAATATTCCCAGCCAGCCGGGGATAGGCAAAGTCCCCCGATTTGATATCGCCAACCCTAAAACGAATACCGGGCGCGCGATTAATAAAATCATAAAACCTATGCCAAAGACAGAAAATGCCCTTTCTCCAAACCACCCTGATAAAGTTTTATAATGAAGTTCAGCACGCCAGAAAATCAACACATAAACTTGATGTGCTACTGGAATCAAGATTGAGAGCAGCAGCCAGGCTCTGGTTGATAAACCCAGAAACGATCCCTGCAGGAAATCCCCCTGAGCCGCATTATTTACACCCAATAATAAAATAACCAAAGACAAGAAGTGATATTGCTGCTTCTCCAGAATCTTCATCTTAGCTCCTCTTCCCTTTTCAATCCCTTTCAGGGGATCAAATTCCAATTAGATTTTTACTCATTTATTTAGTAAATAGATAAATGGGGAAAAACGTTTAGTCTTATTACAATACTCCAGGTATTCCTCACCAAAGCGAGCCAGGTTGTGTTTTTCCTCGATCCGGGCAGTCAGGAACACACCCACAAAAAGTATTCCTACCAAACCCCCACCCAATAATGAAGGCTCTTTCAGGAATGCTCCCAATCCGAAAAGCAGCAACGAACTGTACAACGGGTGCCGAACGAATCGGTATGCGCCAGATATAATCAAGCTGGTTGTGTCTTCAAAATCGCCAGCCGGATTTCCCCGGGTTTTAATTAATGTAAATCCATGGACGGCCAAGAACAAAGAACCTGCCAGGAAAATCCAGGAAATAATCTGCCTGCCCGATAACGGATCAATAAACCAGCGGTCCGCATTAAGGAATATCAGTCCCAGAAGACTGTCAAATGCCAGAAAACGAGTAAATCGGTAGGGATGGGGCCTGACGAGAGTAAAGGCCAGCAGCAGGGCAGAAAAAAATATCCAGAGTAAGAAATTCAGCATCGCTTATTCCTTTCTTTTAACCTCTACTCTGATTCTATTTCAGGGACTTTAATAACTGTACCCGGGTAATTCCTCTCAATTTTCGAGTGCTTCTACAGCATTCAAAACCTGAGAAATTTCTTTCACTTCCCGGTAACGATCCTGGCTGATCTCTGCCAGCGGGTCATCCTCATGAGACCAGGTAAGGTGGTCTGATAAATAAATAGCCCAGGCTCCAAGTTTCAATACCGGGATGACATCAGATCGAAGCGAATTACCAACCATAATAAACCGCTGGGGGTCAATTTTATGCCGTTCCAGGATCTCGCGATAGACTTCTGGTGTTTTATCACTAACCACTTCTACGGCCTGAAAGAAACCTGCCAACCCAGATTCTTCCAATTTGCGCTGCTGATGAAAAAGATCCCCCTTTGTAATCAGCATTAATGGATACTTTTTTGAGATTTCTTCCAACAACTGGCGGACTCCATCAAACATCTCAACTTCTGCAGTGAGCATCGCTTTCGCCAGATTAAGCAGCTTGCGGATATCCCCGGGATGAATTCTCTCCCCGGTCAGCTCGATAGCCAGCTCGATCATTGAGAGCGCAAAACTCATCACCCCATAGCCATAATACTGGATATTTTCTACTTCAAATTCATCCACTCTCTCAAGTGCATCTTGATTTATATTGTAGTCAGCCAGTATTTGCAGAAAAACCTGCCTGCCATGCAAGTACTCTTCCTCGTTTTTCCAGAGAGTATCATCTGCGTCAAAAGCAATCCAGTCAAACATAATTCATCCTGTTTATGCGGGGCGATTCCATCAGGTAAGCTTCACAGCTCCCAGATATTGCACCGTTCTGGAACCCATAATGGCTCCGGCCCGGCAGGCATCAGGCAAATCCTCACCTTTCTGAAGCGCTGCCAATAACCCGGCAGCGAAAGCATCCCCCGCGCCGGTTGTATCAATCACATTCTCAACTTGCGGTGCAGGAATGAGTATCCCCTGACCCAATTCTGACAGCCAGCATCCCTTCGATCCCAGTTTAATAATGACTGCAGCTGCTCCCCTGGCGTGGAATTCCTCAGATGCGGATTCAGGGTCACCATACCCGGTTAAGAATTCCGCCTCCCGGAGATTGCATAAAAACAAATTCAGATAAGGCAGCAGGGGCCATAAAAATTCAGGTTTATCCATTGCCGGGGAAATAACCACATCCAAAGAAGTGAATATGCCGCACTTCTGTACAAGGCTTAGCATATCCTTAAAGCCAGGATCAAGAAGTCCGGGCAGGACATAATATCCCGCAACATGCAATAATCGAACTTTAAGTTCTTTTAATCTGTCTGGTTCCAGAGATTCTGGTTGAAGTTTCGCATTAGCGCCTGCCGTGTGGACAAACCGGGGTTGGAAATCACTATCAACCAATCCAACACTAACACCGGATCCCTGGTTTTCAAATCGCTGAACAAACCGGATATCGATCCCCATTCTATCCCAAGTCTGGCAAAGGATCTCTGCAGCATCGTCGTCCCCAATGCAGGCAATTAAATAAACCGTTTCTCCTGCCCTGGCAAGCCCGATTGCTGTATTAGATCCACAACCTCCCGGTGTCACTGCAGCTTCCTGAAAGGTAATTGAATCGTGCCTGGGAACATCATCAACTGTTTTACAAATGATATCCAGAGTCACGTTGCCGAGAACTGCAATTGCGTTATGATTCTCAATCATTAGCAGGAAGTAGTGGAGGGCGTCTGTTACGCCACTCCTCGTTTGCCGTCACCTTCTCAAAAGCGCGACCCACCCGCAGCAAAAGGCCTTCTGAATAATCCGGCCCCAGGAATTGGGCGCCGATGGGCAAGCCCTTTTTATCAAAACCCACAGGGATGGATAAACCAGGAATCCCGGCATGATTTGTAGTCACTGTCAGCTGATCTGAATACTGCATTAACACAGAATCGCCGTAAACACCTCCAATAGGAAAAGCCGTAGTGGGGGTTGTCGGTGTCAGCAGTGCATCCAGGCGATAATTCCCCTTGGGATCAAAGATAGTTTCAAAATCACTCCGGATGAGCGCCCTGGCCTTCAGCGCCCGCTGGTAATATCCTTTATCAAATTGGGCAGCGCTTAAATAGATACCCATCAGCATACGAAGTTTTGGCTCCACGCCAAATGCGGCACCTCTTGTCTTCCGGTACAACTCCCGCAAATCTTCAAATGGTTGCTCCGTCCGGAAGCCATATTTCACACCATCGTATCTGAGTAAATTCGACGAGGCTTCTACTCGTGAAATTACAAAATAAGTCGGGATCCCATATTTTGTGTGGGGAAGTGGGACATCAATCACTATATCCGCTCCCAATTGAGCCAAAAATCCGGCTACACTTAATACAGCATCCTTGATTTCACCATCAATAGGATTTTCCTTAAGTTCACCAGTATCTGCATCAAAATATGTAACCCTGAAAAATTCCTCCGAGAGACCAATCCTCAACCCACGGATATCTTTCTCCAGTTCAGCCAAATAATCCGGTACCGGGACCACTGCAGCTGTATTATCCCGGGGATCCTCTCCGGCGATTGCCTGCAGGACCAGGGCTGCATCTGTCACGTTTCGGGCAAGAGGACCAGGGCAATCCAGGGAAGATCCAAAAGCGATCAGCCCATAGCGGGAAACCCTGCCGTACGTTGGTTTTAACCCTACTGTTCCACAAAATGCGGCCGGTTGCCGGATTGAACCTCCGGTATCCGTTCCCAGTGAAATTGCTCCTTCTCCGGCAGCCACTGCTGCAGCACTGCCTCCGGAAGAACCCCCAGTAACCCTGCTGGTATCCCAGGGATTCCGGGGAACCGGTTTTAATGCGGATGATTCACTAGAAGATCCATAAGTGAATTCGTCCAGGTTAACTTTTCCTATCATCACGGCACCTGCTGTCTCCATCCGCTCTACGGCCGTTGCTGTGTAGGGAGCTACGTAATTTGATAGAATTTTTGAACCTGCTGTCGCAGGGATGCCTTTCACAGTAAAGATATCTTTGGCTGTATAAGGGACTCCTGCCAATGGACCAGGACTTTCTCCTGCTTTTACCATCTGGTCTATCTTTTCAGCCTGTCCCCGGGCATGTTCATCAGCCAGCGTGGTGAACGCATGGACACTACTGAGGTCTTCTTTAGATTGCGCCTGAGACGCGTCAACCTGTCCGACCCTGCCGTCCACATCCCGAACCCGTTCCAAAGTCTCTTCCAGTACTTCTACAGCAGATATCTGTCGGGTTTTAATTAAATCAGCGATTGCATAAGCGGGGAGATAATAAGTTTTCATGAGTTAATCCAACTCCTCATGGGATATATCCGGAACCACGATATATCCATCTTCAAGTTCTGGTGCCTGTTTCAGAATATCCTCCCGGTGGGGATCCTGGCGGGTAACATCTTCCCGGGGAACAGGGCTGTTCATTGCCGTATAAGGAATTCCATGCGCTGCGGTGCCTGTTTCCGCATCAACGGGAATTGATTCCAGGACCTCAACAGAGACCATTTGATTGTTTAATTCCTTCCGCAAGTATTCACTCTCTCCTTCCGGAAGCTCCAGGGAAGCAAGATCAACCAGACGTTTAAATACATCCACTGAAATTTTATCTGTCATAAAAAAATTTCCTTAAATAGCTTCAATCTAAAAACGGTATTCCTATTTTATCATTGATTAATTCCAGGGTCATTTCACCATCTGACAATCTAACCAGGAGCCGTGATCTCCCACCCAACTCAGTGCCATACTCCCTTTAAAATAGTGTCATTAGGAAACTGCATCAATTACTCCCAGGTGGTAGAATAATTCCACTTTATCTGCCCATTTCCCGGCAGATTATTAGATAACTCCATTAATTGGCTCAAGGATGGTATGCCTATGTGCGGCATTTTCGGAATTGTTACAAAAGAAACTCAAAATTTAGGCCCAATATTGATTAGCGCGGGTGAACGGCTATCCTACCGCGGCTATGACACTGTAGGTGCCGCGACCATCCCGCAGGAGGGAGAAATTGATCTCCGGAAGGATGCCGGAAGAATCCAGGATGTCGCTGAAAAATACAACTTTCAAGATATGCCCGGAGACCGGGCAATCCTCCAGCTGCGGTGGGCTACTTTCGGCGCCCCCTCCCAATTGAACTCCCAGCCGCATCTTGATACTGACGGGGATCTGGTCGGTGCCCACAACGGAAATGTGGTTAACAATATGGAACTAAGGGAACAATTCGCGGCAGAAGGGATGACAGTTCGATCAGAAAACGACGGTGAAAGCTGTGTCCACGCGGTTGAACGCTACCATGATCAGGGACACGGAATGGTTGAAGCCCTCCGGATGGCAACCCAGGATCTGGAAGGAGATTACTCTTTCGTGATCGGTAAAGTAGGAGAAGATCGCCTCTATGCAATTAAAAAAGGATCAGGGCTGGTCGCAGGAATCACTGAGGACCTCTCCTGTATAGGCTCTGATTTACCCTCTATCCTGCCTATTACCAGGAACATCCTCCGCCTTAATGATGGCGAGATCATCTCCATCTGGGCCGGGGGTTATGAAATTACCGACGTTGAGGACGGCAGCAAAATTGAGCGTGAACCTGAAATCGCCGAGGACAGTATGGAAGCTGCCCAGAAAGGCGGTTACGACCATTTCATGCTCAAAGAAATCCATGAACAGGGCAAAGTTGCAGGAGATTTACTGCATATGCTGGACAATTCCACAGATCTGGATCCGTTTCTTGCTAAACTCGCGGGGGCCCGCAATATCTATCTAATTGCCTGCGGTACCAGTTATCATGCAGGTTTACTTGGTTCTGTTTACTTCAATCAGTTTGCTGGTAGAGCTGCTATACCTGTCCTTGCCCCGCAATTTGCCGCCCAATACGGCTCATCGGTTGGACCTGAGGATGTGGGGATTTTTATCAGTCAAAGCGGAGAGACAAAAGACGTATTGAACGCCATAAAAACTGCCGATGAACGCGGCATGGGTATCCTGGGGCTTGTAAATGTGGTCGGTTCAACTCTGACCCTGGTTAGTGAAGTCTATCTCCCGCTCACTTGCGGATATGAAATAAGCGTACCTGCGACAAAAACCTATAGCAACCAGGTACTGACACTTCTTTACCTGGCTCTTCGTTACGGTGGACATGATACGGACCCATTAAATGCTATCCCAGAGATGATGGATCGTACCCTGGAGGAAGTATCCGGTCAAATCAATCCCGCAGTAAAAAAACTTGCCGGGTGGGATGACCTCTACATTCTCGGTTACGGACTCACTTACCCGGTAGCCCTGGAAGGCGCGCTAAAACTCAAGGAAATTACCTATACTCATTGCGAGGGCATGCTTTCTACGGAATTTAAACACGGGCCTTTATCTGCTGTCAGCGAGGGGTATCCGGTAATCTTTACGGTTGGCCCGGATAATATTCCCTTGATCGTCAGCGGAATCAACGAGGTTACCTGCAGGGGCGGCCACGTGATCGCGATTGGATTCCAGGATTCTCGCCTGGAAGGGAATGCCCAGGAAACAATCATCATTCCAGAAATTGACG